>DATEYW010000101.1:0-7759 GCA_035256045.1 Bathyarchaeia archaeon
ACGTTCGTCGTATCCCCTGCAACGATTGTTCCCCAATCTATCGATTGAACGATGTTCTTGCATTCTGCGTCCCAGTACAGATCTATGCTCTTGCCGACTCCAACAACTTCGGGCACACTGACGGTGTCCAAGTAACCGTCGGCGTTTGAGTCGTAGTATTTCACTATGACAGATTGTCCGAAGATGCTCCAGTTAATGTAGGTTGCCAAAAGTCTTGACCCTGCACCTGTCCCAGGCCCTCCAAGTCCAGCGGCGATGACAACCCACCATCCGTGACTAGAATCGTAGTATAGGGTTACGACACCATAGTCTGCGCTGATTCTGCCCATACCATCATATTCAATGGTATATTGGTGTCCGCTCGATGGCACATAGATGTAATCTGTACCGTTGGGAAACTTGTCGAAATATACAGGCAGGACTCGGTCTCCACTTCCATTTCTCAAATTGTTGTAGTACCACGTTACCTGATTGACTCCTGGACCTCCTACGACCAAGAGATTGCTTGTCAGAGGAGAGAAAGTCATTTGTCCCGTACCCAAGTCATATGTCGAGATGTAGTCGTCCAAGGTCGAGCCAAGAGATCCCCCTGTCGCATCTTCCCCGAACTGCGCGGCCACCATAACTCCACCCATAACGTCCATCGTGTGTGCCGCACCGCAGGGACCATGACCGCCGGGGCTGCTGGAAGCGACGATTGCGGAGCAGTTGAGCAACCCGCCAGATGCTACGAAAGGATGTGAGAAATCTCTGAACGTGAAAATCTCTGATTCTGGACCTGAGAAGACTGTCAGAGAGATTTGAGCGGCAGCTGCGAATATGAGGATTATGCACGCTTCTATCAACCTTCGCTTACGAAAGACTTTCTTTTGCAAAGTTTTCAACTTGGGAATTATCGCGACTGCAAAGAGGGTCAAAGGAAGAGGAACGATAAGGTTTGAAAGGTTTATGGTAGTCGACACGAATTCAACTGTAGAAATTGTATCCAAGAATCCGTCGCTATTCGTGTCACTGTACTTGACGACCGCTGCTCCGCCATGAAGACTCCACGAATCATATGAAGAGATAACGCTGCAGGAGGCCCAAGTTCCTGAACCACCGAGCCCCGCCAGCAAAAGGACATGGCGTCCGTGGTCATCTAGCGTCACAATGAGTCCGTAATCGTCTTTTACCCTTCCGAGGCCATCAAGTTGAATCATGTAGCGGTGAGCCGTACTTACGACGTAGATGTAGTCTGTTCCGTTTATGAACTTGTCAAAGTAAACTGGCAACATTCTGCTTCCGTTTGGATATCTTAGATTATTGTAATACCATGTGACTTGATTGACTCCCGGACCACCAACGACCACGAGATTTGACGCGAGGTCGTTCAGCGTGACTTTGACTGACGTGAAGTTGTAAGATGAAATCGTATCGTCCATCGTCGCTTCCAAAGTGCCGTTATCGGTCTGCAGTCCAAACTTGGCGCTAACCATTATGACTCCCATCACGTCCATGGTGTGCGCGCCACCGCAAGGGCCATGACCGACGCTGGAAGCAACCACGGCTGAACAGTTCATCAAAGTTGAAGACACAAACGGGGTTGGAAGGTTCTCCAATCCGAGCGGGTTTCCATAAGCAGTTTGAGTAACTTGAGAAAGGAGCAAAAACGCTGACGCAACGATTGCGAGGGCAAGTAGCACTGATGTCTTGTTCAATAAACAGCTACTTGTGTAAGCGTGGCGATTGTGCATGTCTGCTGCTCCCTGAAGTTCGTTGGTATATGTCCTCTCTGTATGAGGAAAAAAGCGTCTGATATCTTAATAAACCTTATTCATCGTCAGTCTAGCGCGCCGACATCAAGCCAAAGTCTTTAATGACCCCAACTCTATGGGTTTCGCAACTCGCCTACATGTTGTCAACGCAAGTCAGTCTTGTCTTCGAGCGTCTACTCCTACTCGTATCGAAGAAGGTAAAGAGGCTTACTTGCTTCTTTCTTCCTGTCTTCACGAGATTCCACTGATTCACCGAGCTTGCTCCGCAATCCTGATCACCAGATTATGCATGCTAGCCATCAGATATTTGGATTTCACACTTTAAGAAGGCAAACGTCAGCGCCTGGCAAGAGAATTGTTGATTTGGAGCTGTATTGTATACGATGTAGTTCTAAACTTTGCCTAAGGCTTTTCATGATGCCAAGATATATGAAATACCAAAATTGTTGATAAGAGAGCAGAATGTTCACAGAAAAAACCATTGAGAAGAGTCCAAAAATTATAAACAGAAAGAGCACTAGTTGATGACTTAAGGAGAGTGCGAATTCGCGGGCAGTGCTGTAAGAAAGAGACGCTCCGCTTCGCAGGAAAAGCATGTTTGGTTCGATGAATTAAGCATGATAGAAGCAGAAAGGATGGCCAAAATTGGAAAACCGATCATAATTCCAATTGGGAGCGTTGAAGAACACGGAGACCATCTGCCACTGTGCACTGATAGCATACAACCCGAATATGTTGCGCTCGAAGTGGCAAGGAGGAAACACTGTTTTGTGGCACCGCCATTGCGGTATGGCATTTGCAGTTCAGCCCGCAATTTTCCAGGCACGGTTTCGATAAGTTTTGAAGCTTTGCACAAGATTGTTATGGAAGTTATTGAAGAGTTTATTCGAAACGGTTTCAAAAGAATTCTGGTCTTGAGCGGCCATGCTGGTCAGTCTCACATGACAGCGCTCAGACTCGCAGCCGAGGAAGTCATCACAAAACATGTTCATGATGGAGCAGACAAGATGCCCCGGATAATGGTTTGTTCAGACTATGATTTCGCGTACGAACTGAAGGGAAAGTACTTCAACGACAAAGACGGTCACGCAGGAACCATCGAGACTTCACGCATTATGTCTATCCGGCCCGATCTAGTCAAGAAGAAGGGAAAGAAGAGTTATCCTCAGCTTCCAAGATTCGAGATTGTGGCCGATCCTGAACGTTATTTTCCTGCTGGAGTGATCGGTGACCCAACCGCGGCGACTGACAAGAAAGGACGAAAGATAAATGAATACGTAATTGAAAATGTAGGAAAACTCGTCGATGAGCTTTGCAGCAATGCAAAATGAGAGAAAAGAGAGTTTAGGAAAAACTACAAAAATTCTACTGTTTCTCAGGCATCTTGGCAGCTTCTTGGAACAGTTTCTTCACCGCAGTAATTCTTGCCTTCTGAGCTAGCACGTCGCTTGTGACGAGTTCTAAGGCTTCTTCGGGGCACCATTTTATACATTGGGGTTCGCCTTTTTCTTTGCATAGGTCACAGACGTAGACTATCTTCTTGTCTGGGTGCAGCATGATTGCGCCATAGTCGCATGCTTCGATGCACCATCCGCAGCCGTTGCATTTGTCCTTGTCAACCGATATCACTCCTGTTTCTTCCGATTGTGTCAAAGCATCTCGGGGGCATGCGGCAACGCAGGGAGGGTCTTCACATAGTCTGCACGTTACAGCCATGTTCACAATTTGGTTTATTCTGACCACGCGTATTCCGGATTTCAGTGGGTTGAATGCTTTGTCCCTGGTCAGTGAACAAACGTATTCGCATATTTGACACCCTACACATTTGTCGGGGTCTGCCGAAATGAACTTTCTTTCGTGTATTTTGGGCATCTTCTCATCTCTCATTTCTGAACTATTGGAATTAGATCGTCCATTCCGAGTTCCTTCAGTTTTTCGCTGGTCGGCACTCCTTCCCTTGTCCAGCCACGGGCTTCATAGTAATCATCCAAAAGCAGGTCAAGTTCTTCCTGAGTGACAAAGGCTCCTTTCGAAGGCCCTTCATCTGGAATAGGCAGATGCATCACTTTGTATGGAAGTGTGTCGTCTTTTCTGCCAAGTCCCTCTCGAATGTTGAAAAGTCTGCCGATGTTGTTTATTCTCTCTCCTGCCAGTTTCAGTCCGTCAGGCGTCATTTCAGAGCCAGTGACTAAGCTGTAAAGCTTGGACATGTCTTCGAATTCCTTGTAATATGTGCCTCTGGAGAACTTGCAGACCACGAGCGAATCGATCACGGCATAAGAGTCTTCCATTCCTCTGACTAGCTTTCCTCTGCCTTTTTCGGCGATTAAACGATTGACTTTCCCTTTAACGTCAAAAGCGTATGCTCCGTGTCTGTTGTGATCTGCTCCGCGGAATGACACTGCAAACCCCAGTGCCGCAGTTTTCAGGCATCTTAAATCATAACCTGTGACTTCCACTCCCTTGATGTGGGCTGCCAGTTTTTCTGAGCCTTTTCCGATTTTTTCAGCAGCCACCTTCACGCCATCGGCAAGGATTTCGCCGATGCCTTCACGTTTGCCTGTTTTTTCGACCAGCTGGACCATGGCTTCGGCGTTACCGAAATGAGCATCTATTCCGTCCATTTCCTTTTGAGTGAGTATGCCATTTTCGTAGCAGTCCATTGCGAATCCCGCAATTACGCCTGCACTGATCGCGTCGATCCCGTAGTAATTTGCAAGGTCCATTCCCTTTGTTATTGCATCCAAACGGTCCACACCACAGTAAGGTCCGAGTGCCCAAAGAGTCTCATACTCCATCCTTGTCATAGTATTCTTGTAAGGTCCTTCAGAAACGACACACATGTGTTCACACCGCATGGCGCAAGAACTGCATCCTATGATTTTCGCAACATATTTCTCGTTAAGATTTTCTCCGCTGATCTTTTCTGCTCCTTCAAAAGACGCGTTGTTATAGTTGCGCGTCGGCATACAAGCGAGTGAATTGTGGACAAGAACATTTTCCACAGTTCCCAGAGCTCTATATTTTTGCGCCGCGGGACCCTTCATTCTTTCGTGGAATTCTTTGACAAGTTCCATGAATTCGTCCAGTTTTGCGACCGTTATGTCGTGAGTTCCCCGCGTAGCGATTGCTTTGAGGTTCTTTGAACCCATAATGGCGCCAAGTCCTGTTCTACCAGCAGCTCTGGTCTTGTCATTAATAATACATGCTATTCTAGAGAGTTTTTCGCCTGCTACACCTATTGCTGCAACCCGTATGTAGTAGTCACCCAATTCTTCTCTTATCGCGTCCTCAGTCTCCCCTGGAGATTTGCCCATCAGGTGTGAAGCGTCGAGAAGTTGAACTGAATCGTCGTCTATCCAAAGATAAACTGGTCTGTCAGCCTTCCCTTTCATGATTACAACGTCGTATCCAGCTCTCTTGAGTTCAGTTCCGAACGTGCCATGAGCCTTGGCCTCTCCAACGCCAAGGGTGGCTGGTGACTTTGAAACAAAAGCATGTCCGTTTCCGCCAGTGGGCCACATTGTCCCTGCAATTGGTCCAGTTGCCAGAACTAGCGGGTTGTCTGGGCTGAACGGCTCTACTCCTGGTTCAGAGTTTTCAAGCCACAAACGCATACCTAGGCCTATTCCGCCTATGTATTTCTTAGCGAACTCTTCATTCAGCGGTTCGACGTGTGTTTTGCCTGACGTCAAATCTACATGTAGAACGCGGCCTGCATAACCTAACAATCATGTCCCTCCAACTTCAGTTCAAGAGGACATGCAGATCTCTGTATTAATTTAGTTTTCTATGGAAAAGACACAAATCCAATGCGCGAATGAAAAGGAACGGCAAAAGTCAATTGCCGGGTTGAAGAATACTCAAAGATTTTCGATGTTTTCAGCTCAAAATGACCCTACCCCCTAGGCCTATGCCATCGTTTTTCTCCCTTCTTCTCATGATGTAGTCAAGCCACTAACTCAGAGAAAACGCTATATTAAGACCTTGAAAGAATAGAAGCGCATGAATGTTGAACGGAGCAAAATTCTCTATCTTCTGCTAGTCTCGACGAGCGTCTTCTTGGTTTCGATGATTGGACTGATGCTCCAAATCGCTCTCACAAGGATGTTTTCGGCCACAATATGGTACCACTACACTTTCGTTGCCGTTTCAATCGCGCTTTTCGGATGGGGATTAGGCGGTATAGTCCTTTGCTTCTTCAAGGAAAGACTCAAGAAAAGAGGTTTAGACCTCGTGGCAGTCTCGTTGATAATTTTCTCCTTTTTCATACCGATCTACCTCCTGATCTTCCGATTGATACCAGCCTACCCGACTTCATTGCCCGCATACTTTCTCCTGTCTCTCGTGCCTTTCTTTCTTGCAGGATTATGTCTCGCCTTGGTCTACAGCAGATTCACAGGGTCGGCGAACAAACTGTATTTTGCTGACCTCGTCGGTGCAAGCGTCGCATGTCTCCTTGCAGAACCAGTTCTCTGGACTCTCGGTGCAGAATCCACGATACTTTTATTAGGAATCATGGCGGCTGCTCCAGCGATCCTTCTGTCTCTCTTTTCTAGAAAAAGGAAAATGATAGCTCTGAGCTTGATAGCACTGGCAATTCTCCCCGCAATCGCGATAGTAAATCTAAACACTCCGTTTCTCAACATATCAAACGCACCTACCAAAGAAATGTACAAGCAACTAAACGGAAACCCAAACCTCAGAGTAGTTCTCACGCGATGGAACTCGTTTTCAAGGGTGGATGTCGTAGAAGGTTTTGGAGGAAGAACTCTTGCTGGAATATACATCGACGCAGACGCTTCGACTGAAGTGGTGCAGTGGGACGGAAACATATCCAGCCTACAATACATGAATCAATCGATGGACATGCTTCCTTACTACTTCGTCGAGAGACCTAACGTTCTCATAATCGGTCCAGGAGGAGGCAAAGACATACTCTACGCGCTTGCCGGTGGAAGTTCCAAAATATCAGCAGTGGAATTGAACCCTACAATCGTTGAGGTCGTCAAGAACTACGGCGAAAGAGCAGGAAACGTCTACAACAACCTCTCGAACGTTGAAGTCTTCGTTGATGAAGGGCGCAGCTTCGTAAGCCGAAGCAACGGAAAATTCGATGTTGTAACTTTGACTCGGGTTGACTCTTGGGCAGCGATTTCTGCCGGAGGGTATGCTTTGGCAGACAACTATCTCTACACGAAAGAAGCCTTTGCGGAATATTTGAACCACCTCACCGATCAAGGCGAGTTGACAATGATCCGATGGCAACCTGAGATACCGAGACTTGTCTCAACAGCCGTCGAAACTTTCGCGCAGTTCGGAGAAGATGCAAAGAGCGCTGGGAAACATGTTGCGATCGTCCTGCGTGAACTGGAGCCGGGAAGAGTAGTAGTCCTTTTGATATTGAAGAAGCTGCCTTTCACGCACGTTGAAGCTGAAAATTTGGTAGAACGAGTTGCCGCCCTTGGGGCTCAATACAGCGCCTATTATATCCCGTATGTCGAGGATACGGTCGAACCATACCATTCACTCTTCAACGGCTCGACGTCTCTTGAACAGTTTCAGTCGTTCTTTTCGTACAGAGTTGACGCAGTCAGCGATGATTCGCCTTACTATTTCAACCTTGAACTGGGAGCTCCCAAGATCCTCAGTGACCTGCTCTTGTTCGCCGCGTTGCTGGCCTTTGGCTTTGTGGCCGCACCGTTGTTGTACGGTTACTTGAGACAACGACAAACGGCGAGACAGCAGAGCGCGTTTGGCAAGAGCTTGGGTTTGTTCATAGTATATTTCTCGTCACTCGGAGTTGGGTACATGCTTCTTGAAGTTGCTCTTCTTCAGAAGTTCATCTTGTTCCTGGGCTATCCCACACGGGCACTTGCGGTGATTCTTTTCTCACTTCTTCTGTCCAGCGGCGTAGGCAGCCTTGTGAGTGGATATCTTGTACATGGACGCCGAGACTCGGTCAGGAACATACTGATAGCATGCCTGCTGATCCTTGCTGTCGT
>DATEYW010000102.1:0-7503 GCA_035256045.1 Bathyarchaeia archaeon
GTCTTTGAAAGGAAACTCGTACTTTGTGCCCTCAAGACTTCTACCGTCTAAGGTTTGCTGCACACTGTATTTTTCTATTTTGAGCTCTTTCATCACGGATTCTACTCGTTGCTTGGCAAGTATCCACACTTCATCACCAACATGCACTTTGGCATAATCAGCGTCTGGCCGAACTGCCAGCATAGTGTCCGTGATGAGAGTGAACGGCATAGTCGTCCACACAAGGAAATACTCATTTTTCTTTTCGGCGAGTTTAAACTTGAAGAAGAGACTAGGGTCTTCGACTTGCACGTACGAGTCTTCGAAACCCACTTCAGCGTTGCTCAGGCTTGTTTGACATCCTGGACAATAGGCGACGACGTAGTGTCCTTCCTCCAACAGGTCTTGGTCCCACGCGTGCTTCAGGATTTGCCATTCTCTCTCTATGTACGAATCATGATAGGTCCAGTAAGCTTTTTCATGGTCAATGAAAAGACCGAGCTTTCTGTCCAGCTCTACCCACATTTTGTGGTACTTCATTATTGCTTTCTTGCACTCTTCTATGAAGCGTTCCTCACTGACCCTCTCGAGAAGTTCCCTCTTGTTTTTCACGCCTAGCTGTTTTTCAACTTCCAGCTCAACCGGCAGACCTTGACAGTCCCATCCGGCCCAGAAAGGCATGAAATATCCTTGCATCGTCTTCCAACGGTAATGCAGATCCTTCATAGTCCTGCCTCTTGCATGACCAACATGAGGAACGCCGTTCAACGTTGGAGGGCCTTCGACCCAGCCTGAAACTCCCGTGTTGCTTTTTTCTCTGACCTCCGCAACTCTCTGAAGTGTGCGGTTTTGCTCCCAGAATTGACGCATTTCTTGTTCGAGTTCAAGCGGGTTATATTCTACACTGAGGTTCGCGTTAGAATTGAATTTGAATTTGGCGGTCACCTTGCATCACATTGCACCCGCAACACCACAGAGTAGTGATGGCTAAATAAAAGCCTTTTGAAATACTTCCGGAACATATTGTACTGCTTTTTCTGCTGCTGCTTCTTTAGGAAGATCACTAATTGCCCTGTAACCGTGCAGAAATAGTCAAACACGACGCACGGGGTTTGTGGCGCGCCGAATTGTTTCTAAAGCTTCTTTTCTAATGCCATGCTAAAGAGATATGCAATCTGCACACCTGTTGGAATCCCGAGAAGCAGACTTTTGAGACTACGCGCACAATAGTATGCTAGTGTGGGCTCAAGACCTTTCGCCTGCTGCAACCATGCGCCGAAAGCAGCGGCTTCAGCTTCGACGTCGCTTACCATCTTCCTTCTGGTAAGGTCACTAGCTTTCTCAAAGTTGACTCTGCGAGATCTAATGGTCTCACCTATCTCTTCATGACTGTACTCTTCATAGAGCAAAAAGTTTCGTGGAGCTTTCTCCTCGGGTTCAACCTCGATCTCAGCGGTGAACTCGGTGGTTTTGGATTCCATGAACGAAGGATGACACGGACAAGATATCTCGTTTATGAAGACCGCATACATATTCAGAAGCACAAACGGTAGTAGCTAGGTAGCAAACACCCGAACAGACGCTCATTTCCCAATTAAACAAGAAGTAGTAAAAACACAATCTGGAAAGCTAAACTGGCACGCGCAGCGTCTACCTTCTGTGGGAGTTATAGTTTGCTTTGGCCCTTCCGTTCTTTCTAGATTTGAACCATATGATCACAGTGGCAGTCATGCCAAAAGTGAGGGTCAAAGCTATCGAGATAACTGCCCACCAAGGCATTATTCCATTCTGAACAGGAATAGGTTGACTGTTGGCGGTTGTGGGCCAGGCCCAACCGCTTCCGATCCATGCTATTTCAGGCAGGTCTTCAAGATTCTGTATTGCAGTCAAGCCGTAGATTCTGTCTTCGACTTTTGTAACGCCAAATCTTCTCGAACCTTGAGTTTTGAAAGAGAAAGTTTCTGCCCATAGGTCTTCCTCAGCTGACCACTCCATGGGCTCGTCAGATGTCCTCAGCTGCCATGCTCGCACGCTCTGGTTAAATTCATACGTGCCTACGAAAAGTGTTCCGTTCGCTCCTTTGAGCAGTATGTTGTCATACTCGTAGATAGCTATGAACCCGACTTCTTCATTGTTCCCAATCGGCGTCTGTTTTTGGGATGGTCCTCCTCCGATGATTTTCACTCTGTCCCATATGCATGGGACCGTGTTGCTGCTGAAAGCGTTCAGGCCATAATTGGCGTCTACGATGAATGATGTAGCAAAGTAGTATTTGCCCACGTTGTTTTTGAACAAAGTATCGTTAAGATAAACGGTGCCTTTGAAAGATGAGTTGTCGTACTCGTACACACTGCCATTTGTTAACAAGAAACCCTCCGAGTTGACGTTTATCCTGTCATCAAGGAATGCTAGCACGACTTTTATCCTGTCCCATATGGTCGTGCGGTTCGCAGCATTTTGCGTAAATGATCTAACAAAATAAACTTGTCCACTCCTTGTTTCTGTGAAATTGACTTCTTCTACATAGTAGATTCTCCCCACGGGATCTGGAGAACTATCATTGAAGTTCACCCACCCCGTGGCATTCACATCAAGCCATCCTATCCCTCTCACTCTGATCTTTCCAGAAACAGCGTTTGTTCCATTATGGGCCCAAGTTGCATGAAAACCAAAAAACTGATTCTCATTCACGTCAGAGCGTTTTGGGTCCTCCACAGAAGCATACGATTCATCGATTACTATGTCTCTAACAGTGATTCGTACTATGATAACATAACGCGGAATCGATCCATTGTTGATCGCGACAAACTCGGCTGCATAGGAGTTCGTGTCGAGACCAGTCGTGTCCACAGATATGACGGTTACGTTGGAGCTACCTGGCGCAGTGGTGCCGTTGGATGGGCTTATCTTCACCCAGTTTCCGTCCTTAACGAGCTCTATTCTCCAAGAAAGAACTTCTCCACCTGTGTTGTTGAGCCTGAGATTGCTATCTACTCGTTTTTCGCCACGGTACATTACTCCGAGGTCGATGTTGCAGGGCTCCTGAACGGTAACGTTCTTGTAGATTACAGTCAGCTCTGGGAGCTTTTTGATAAGCATGGCCAATGGGGGTCTGGAATTGAGGTTTCCGGCTTTGTCAATGGCTGAGATGGTAATGTTCAGTGTTCCACCCCAAGACTGCGGAGGTATAGTCGCGGAATAGCTATTGTTGCCAGTGAAATTCATGTACTCCCAAATGGGACTACCCTGGAACAACCACGCCACTGTTACATAGCCCACTCCACTCGCATTTTCGGGCTCGGTTACGTTAGCAGTCACTAAAATGGTTTGATTAACATCAGGCGTTGCTGGGTTAATGACAGGAGCTCCTATTGTCGGTCCCAAATGATCACCGATAATGTACGGTCCTTTCAAAGGATAGTTGGTTGAACGAGCCAATAATTCTGCGGAATCTACATGCGCAGTTACATTGAATCTCACTTGCGTTCCGTACTTCAGTGCGGGTATGGTTCCCCTTAGCTTGTTACCGCCAATAGTCATGCTGATATTGCGTCTCACAGAATCGTATTCTATTTCGAGGTGCGCCTCAGTGATGTTCACGGATTTCAATACTGTCGCTGTGACATTGACAAGTGTAGTGTAGTTGATTTTTTCCAGGTCTTGAGGATGTACAGTGATGTTTTGAATGAGGAAGAGTGGATAACTATCTGTCCCTACGGGAGACAGCAAGTACGGTTGGTCACAGATGCCATCAGGGGACGGGAGAAGGCAATAGGCGGGTTGGTCTTGGTCCTTACCAGAGTAGATGTCTGAAGAGTTGAAATCGCACCAGTAGTTCCCCCCTCCTTTTTGGTCAGGGACATAAGGATAGCCATCATCCCATTTGTTAGATTCGTCATAATTGTAGGCTTGGACCGTGTTGTTGACTAGTCTGTTACTATAGATGTCATTGTTCTTTCCATTTATGTCGCACTTGATCCCTATTCCATTCTTTGTCATCGTGTTGTTCCTTATGAGATTCTGTTCACCTTGGCTGATTAGAATGCCAGTCTGAAGATTTGAGTTCATGGTACTGTCTTCGAGGACAGAATTCCATCCCGTGACAATTATGCCGTGTTCATCGTTCAGTTCGATGATGTCGTTTGACAAGGTCGTATTAGAGTGTTCAACGCGGATGCCACATTGGAGGTTCTTTGTGATAATGCTGTCTGACACTGTGTTATTCGGAGCAGTGATGTGAATGCCGTCTCGAAGACCGTTTGTGACGATTGTGTTCTCGATTGTGTTGTTCGAGCCCTCGATGACGATGCCCGTTCCGCTGGTTGCATACATGGTGAACCCTGACATTCTGACGTTGCTGGCTTGTATGGTAATTCCGTTTTTCGTATCAAAAAAACGTCCGTCGATAATCGTTGTGTTAGAGGCTTCACCATAGAGCCATATGCCATTCTTGGTTGCTGGAACAATGAGGCTTTCAAAATAACTCTGCTTGTCGACAAATACGAGGTCACCCTCACTGGCCGCGTTGACTCCTTGTTGAATGTCAGGATAATCTTTTGGGATTTCGATGCCTTTCAATCCAAAGATCTCGTCTATGAATGCCACAGGTAGAGGGGTGTCTTCTTGTCCCGAGGTTTCGTTGAGCGCGATCCTGTGTATTTGCGTGGCGGTTCCAGTGAACTCTGCATTTGTCTTTTCCAAATGATCATCAATGTAGATCGCGTATAGGTTGCGTGGAACATTCAGTATCATCTTTATCTTGTACCATCGATCTGGAGCATACGAATCGCGCAAAGGATAGAGAACGCCGTATTTAGTACGATGCCCAATTTTTCCACCTGTGAAAACAATATTTGCGCCGTTGAAGTTGCTGTCATCAACATAAACTTCGATGGTTCCTTTGGCGCCCATATTGCTCGTTGGCTTTATGCTGAAAGATATCGCTACAGTGTTGATCTGCTCGGGAAACAGTTTGTAGGGAACTGGATTGTTGCTCACATATTCATCAGTGATCTTGACCGATTTACCTGTTGAGGCCGGGCCGTACCATGTATTGTTCACAACCGTGATGTTTCCATATTGTGGGTACAGCACGTTCCAGCCTGTAGGAGTCGCTCCAACAGTTTCGCTTTCGAACGTCTGATTGAGAAATACTCGGCCCGACGAAGCATCTGCGGCTGTAGAACTGGAAATTTCCGATGCGTGGTTCAAAGTTGAAGTCCAAAAGGACCCTTTGCCGTGGGCCAATTCTGTGGAGATAACTAGTATGCTCAAAAGAAAAACAATCAGCACTGCTCGTGGGAGTGATTTCACGAGTTTTCCTCAATCTGGAACTCTATTCGAGGAACACCGAAGTTAAGACTTTCGAAACCCTTTTCTAGAACAATGTTCTATGCACGCGCAGCTTTGGAGAACTACTTAAAACACTGCGTGCATTGTTCTCGTACGGGAAACAAGTGAGACAAAGAATGAGAAGAGAACATTTTGCCGGCATAGTCATTGGCGTTGTGGCGCTTGTGTTAAGCTCCATTTTTCTTGTTTCTATGGACAACTGGCCGATGAAAGACAATGCACAGCATTATGGTTTCACGGTTGTCAATGCGTATCCGCATGATGCTGAAGCTTTTACAGAAGGTTTGGTGTTCGTGAAAGGTTTTCTGTATGAAAGCACCGGACTCTACGGCAACTCCACGTTACGCCGTGTAGAATTGGCGACAGGCAGAATCGTTCAGCTTCATGCGTTAGATGCTCGGTTCTTCGGCGAGGGTCTCACAATCAGCAGCAACCGGATCGTCCAACTAACGTGGCAATCCCAAACAGGTTTCGTGTATGACAAAGACACTTTCGAGTTACTGCGAGAGTTCAGTTATCCCACGGAAGGATGGGGAATCACCTACGACGGAACTCGACTGATAATGAGTGACGGAACTGCGAACCTGTACTTTCTGGATCCCGAGACCTTTCAGAAGGTCGGAGAGGTTCAAGTACATGACGCTGCCCCTGTGACCAATCTAAATGAGCTTGAGTACATACACGGAGAGGTTTATGCCAACGTCTGGAAAGAAGACAAGATCGCAATCATTAATCCGCAAACTGGACAAGTCAGAGCATGGGTAAGCTTGAGCGGCATCTACAACTCAGGTCAAGATCCGGACAAGGTATTGAACGGAATTGCTTATGACTCAGAAGAAGATAGACTCTTTGTAACTGGAAAAATGTGGCCCACACTTTTCGAAATCAAGTTAATTTCATCCTCGTAATTCGAGGATGCTGTCAAGTCTCACTTTTCTTGCTCTCTTCCTTTGGAAGGGCAGGGAATTCCCTGAGTTTTTCAGCCATTTCTCGGAGGCGTTTGTCGACAAAGTAGTTGACGGTGTCTTTTTCAAAAGTTCCATCCTTTAGCCTTTCACCAGCGTTCACTCCGGTGAGAATCTCTATTCCTTCATCGATAGTCTTCACAGAGTAGATTTGGAATCGTCCAGTCTTTACCACATCTACAATTTCTTCCTTGAGCATGAGATTTTGAACATTACTTTCAGGTATCATGACTCCTTGCTTGCCAGTGAATCCTTTGGCCTTACAGACCTCAAAAAAGCCTTCTATCTTCTCGTTCACACCGCCGATTGCTTGAACTTCTCCTTTCTGGTTAACAGAACCAGTCACTGCGAGGTTCTGCTTTATCGGCAATCCTGAAAGCACTGACAAGATGGCGTACAGTTCGGTGCTTGACGCGCTGTCGCCTTCCACTCCTCCGTAGCTCTGTTCAAAAACGAGACGAGTCGAAAGACTCAGAGGTTTGTCTTGCGCGTATCTTTCATTGAGATAACCGCTCAAGATCAAGACTCCTTTCGTGTGGATAGGTCCGCCCATCTTAGCCTCTCTTTCTATGTCAATTACTCCGTCTCGACCCAGACCTACACTGGCAGTCACACGGGAGGGAGTACCAAACTCAAAGTCGCCCCTACCCGTTACGGATAGACCATTCACTTGACCGACTGCTTCCGCATCTGTATCAATGAGGAGGACGCCTCTCTTGATCATTTCTTGGATCTTTTCTTGTACAAGTTTTGAACGGTAAACCTTTTCTTCAATGGCTTTTCTCACGTGTGTTCCTGTTACAAAATCCGATTTCTCTTCGGTGGCATAGAAGTTGGCTTCACGGATCACATCGGCGACTTCAGCAAATCTGGTGGACAACTTTTCTTGGTCTTCAGCCAGCCTTGAACTGTGTTCGACGAGTTTGGCCAACCCTGAACCGTCGAGATGTTTCAGATTTTCCTTGACGCACAAGGTGCATACAAAGGCAGCATACCGTTCTATGTTTTCTTCTGTCCGTTTCATGGACGTGTCGAAATCAGCCTTGACTTTGAAGAGTTGGCTAAACTCCATGTCAAGAATGTACAACTGCTCGTACAAGTATGGGTTTCCGATCAGTACCACCTTTATGTCCAGAGGAATCGGCTCAGGTCTCAAGCTCTTCGATGTGATGTAACCAAAGCGTTCTTCTGCCTCCTCTATTTTGAT
>DATEYW010000103.1:0-3726 GCA_035256045.1 Bathyarchaeia archaeon
GTGGGCGCCAATTGCAGGAAAATTCACCGTCAAGACCAAGAAAACCAAAGAGACTTTGAGGAAAATCAGTATTTGCGACGCTATTGACGTGGTGAGACGAGAAGGCTTGACTGTAGGTCTCACCAAAGAGAATTGCGTCTGCCCTGGCGGAAGACATTTCACCGGTTTGCAGATCCTTCCGTCTGAAACTATCGCTTCCGCGTTGACAAAGAAAGGACATAGGATCTACGCGACAACGAATGCTGCAATAGCGTCTATCAACAAACAACCGCAGCCGGTTTCAAGAGGCAACTATCTAGTTTTGGCACCTTTAGCGAAGCTTAAGACAGACCCAGACGTAGTCTTTCTTTTTGTCAATCCCGCCCAGGCTGACAGAATCCTGGGGGTAATTGCTTTTCGTGGTGCCGAACCTTTCATGTACTATCCTGCGAGCAGCATATGTTCCACGATAACGAATGTGCTTGCAAAGGAAAGACCTGAGATAAACCTCATCTCAACGTTTGAGAGGCAGCAAAATAAGTGGTCTCAAGACGAATTCATCGTGGCAATGACTCTGAAGGATTTTCAGGAAGCAGTGAAGAACATTCCAGACTCTGGATTCGGAACAGCTGGGACATACTGAGCCGCTAAAGCTCTAATCATACTAAAACGCATTCCGCAATTGTTATGAACTCAAGCCTCAGATTGATTTAATTGGTGAACATTTTGAGTTCAAAACACAGAGTGCTGAAAAAGAATTTTGAGACCGAGATTCGAGTTGATAAAATCGCCTTGCCTTTGAACCACTTCATGCAAGAGACACTTGCTAACCTCATGGTGGGTTTTCTGAAAACACTCAAGGAGGTCGGGAAAGAAGAGCCGACAAGCATCGAGATCACGATAAAGAGACTTCCTAGACAAGTTGAAGTGGATGCGCACACGTACCCGAAGGAATAGAAAACGAGATAGAATTTTGAGAGGTCTTGAAGCTATGTGCCCAGACGCGGGTGCATAGAATCCCCTTCTTTTTTGATATTTGTGCGAGAAGACTCTCGGAAGAGTCGGAAACCTAAATATACTCCAACCCTTTGAAAAACCTGAGGCAAGTCAAATTGTTCAAATTCAACGCGGAACAGAAAATTTTCGACATTTGTGGGTTAAAGATCGGCGGACAACCTGGACAATTGCCCACTGTGATGATTGGAAGCATCTTCTACCATAAAGACAAAATTGTGAAGGATGCGAAAACAGGAGCGTTCGACGAGAAAAAAGCACAGGAAATTCTGGACGCTGAAGAGAACATATCTAACATTACTGGAAACCAAAGACTAGTCGATGTTTGTGCTTCTTGGCCTGAGGCTTTTCCAAAAGAAATCGCTTTTGTGGCCAACGCGATCAAAGGCCCGTTTACCATCGACGGCACAACGGCTGAAGTTCGAATAGCTGGGACTAGATACGTGAAAGAAGCAGGATTGTCGGATAGAGCTGTCTACAACAGCATAAACCCCGAAACCCGAGACGACGAAATCCAAGCCATTAAGGATGCAAAAATAACGTCGGCCTTGCTGCTGGCTCTCAATACTGCAAATCCAACCATCGCAGGAAGACTGGCAACAATCCAGAAACTAATCGACAAGGCTACGATGGCAGGAGTCGAAAAAATGCTCATCGACACAACCGTCCTCGACATTCCAGACCCTGGACCGGCTGGGAAAGCTGCATATCTGGTCAAGGAAAAGTATGGCCTTCCAACCGGATGTGGTGCGCATAACGCGGTTGACATGTGGCACAAGCGTAAGAACCTCGACCCCGATACCCATTTTACCGGTAGCGTTGTTGCCAATGTTTTGCCGATCATAATGGGAGCCAACTTCATGTTATATGGCCCGATCGAAAGCGCAACGAAAATGTACATGCCGATCGCACTTGCTGACGCCTACGTAGCCTACAGTATGTCGCAAGAATATCGAATGAGACCTTTGACAAATAGCCATCCGCTGTATCGAATTTTCAGGTCCTAGATTGCTGAGCAAAATGATTTTGCGCTGGAGAGAAGAAAATCGAAAGGAGCATCGCTGAGCATCAAGAATCAGAAGCGTTAAAAGATCTAACAACGATTATCACGCCGTTAAACGCTGAAGGCCAGTCAACATGCATCTGACAAGAGAAGAGCAACAAATCCTCGATGGCGAATTCGGAGAAGGAATGCAGAAGGCCATCGAATTGCTCGTGGCAATTGGAGACGCTTACGATGCTCCAAGACTGATCGAGGTCAGCCGCGCACATGCAGCCTCAAGCGGTCAGGAAGGAGACCTATACTTCGTTGAACTCTTAGCAAAAGGCGGAGCCAAATGTCGCGTTCCCACGAGCACAAATCCAGTCTATGACATGGAATGCTTCGACCCCTTGTTTTGCATCTCAAGAAAAGATTCTGACGTGGCAAGAAGAGTTAAAGAAAATTACAGAAAGATAGGCGCAATATTGAGCTGGTGTTGCACGCCTTACATAACAGAGAATATTCCAATGTACGGTGAGAATGTTTCGTTTTCTGAATCCAGCGCAACTCCTTTCGTGAATTCGATAATCGGCGCCAGAACGAACAGAGAGGCAGCTCAAAGCGCATTGGCCGCTGGAGTAGTTGGCAAGACCCCTGAATATGGTTTGTTTTTCAAAGAAAACCGCAGAGGCACGATGCGTATCGATGTTGAAGTCTTGCTCAAGGATGAATTTGACTATTCTCTGTTGGGACAATTTGTCGGCAAGCACATTGGTTATGGAATTCCAGTGTTTACAGGCGTCACAAAACGTCCAACGACGGAAGATCTGGTCAATCTGTGTGCGATGCTGAACACGTCCGGAGCTGTGTCGATGTTTCACATATCAGGAATCACCGTTGAGGCACCTACGGTGGAACAGGCTTTTGGAGACACAACCACACATGATAAGATCGCCGTAACTGACCGTGATCTGAAACATACGCAAGAAGAACTTCAAACCACGAGTGGAAAGATAGACTTGGTTCAGCTCGGGTGTCCTCACTACACTCTGAATCAAATAGTTGATGTCGCGAAGCAGTTGGAAGGGAAGAAAATTCACCGGAACGTAGCTTTCTGGGTTTGCACCTCAGCTACTGCAATGTCTCTGGCCAGGCGAATGGGATGCATTAACACGATCGAAAAGGCTGGCGGACATGTGGTCGGTGACACGTGCATAGACATGACTTGCTGGAACAGGTTCAAAGATAAAGTGGGAATGACCGACTCGCCCAAATGCGCTTACTATAGAAGGTTCAAAGACGTTATAGTTGCTCGACTTTCAGACTGCATTGAAGCGGCTGTCAAAGGCGAATGGAAATGAAGAAATCAGAAATCACTTTGAAATGTCACAAGATCATGGCAGGTTACGGAGAAGGAGAGGCACTGGTGTCAAAAGAACCGATATGCTTCTACCTCACCGACCCAAAAACCGGTCGCGTAAGAGAACGAGGACATGAACTCGAAGGCAAAACCATTTCGAACAAAGTGCTCGTGTTCTCTTCTGGAAAAGCAAGTTCCGTAGTGCAAATAGACGGTCTCTTCAAACTTGCCCTAAACAACGTCGCCCCGAAAGCGATGATCGCAAAAGATGTTGAAACAGTACTAGTCGTCAGTGCAGTAATAGCCAAAGTTGCTTTGGTAGATCGATTGGAAAAGGACCCATTTTCCGTCATACACACAGGCGATTACGTCAAGGTAGACGCAGACAATG
>DATEYW010000104.1:0-5896 GCA_035256045.1 Bathyarchaeia archaeon
CAGACGCAATTCTCTTTGGTGAGACCTACAGTCAAGCCTTCTCGTCTCACCACGTCAATAGCGTCGCAAATACTGATTTTCCTCAAAGTCTCTTTGGTTTTCTTGGTCTTGACGGTGAATTTTCCTGCAATTGGCGCCCACTTCAGGCCTAAGAGGTCCACGATCTTCTTACTTTGAGCCTTAAACTTCATCTTCATAATTGCTCACACAGCCTTCGCTATAATCTATTACAGGGAGTCTTCAACTTCTCCGCCCGGCATAATTATTGCCTGCTCGGGAGTCCCATAGGCGACGGCCCTGCCTTCAAGCAACATTTTTCCCACAAGAGCACAGGTTACCGCGTCCAATTCATGATCACTCATTCGGTCGTTCAGTTCCTCTATTCCTAGCTTCTCCAAACCGTCTTTCAACGGCTTGAGCCCCCTCTGCTTTCTGGGAATTCCGAACACGTCCTGAGCTCCTCCAGGATAGACCTCTATTACTCTGGTGTGCTTTCCTTCGAAAATTCTTCTCAAAGCTATTCCCCGGGTTGTCAATTTTCTCATCGGACCAAGCGTGACGGGGAAGAATTTGATCCCTCTTCGCAAAAGCTCCTTGTCACAATCTCTGAAATGAACGTCAGTCTTCTGCTCTATTGACTCTCTTCCTGCTGGAAGGCTCAGCGGAGCGTCGATGGCAACCACTTGGGGGTGATTTTCATATGTTCTCCTAAGGATTTCCTCATCGGTAAAAACCAAACACGTTTCCACTTTCATGTCACAGAGAACGCAAAGGCCCGTTGGCCTGTGCTCAACTGCCGCTAAATCCAAGCCAACAACTACTGTCATCCGAATTCATTGTACTAATTTCAAACTTCGTCTTAATAATGATTCCACATGAGTCTTTGCCTGCGCGGGCGTCTGGTTTTGAGTTATTTCAAGGACCTGTCATCGAGAAACAGAATTGGTGCAGATTGCCACATAACATTTCAAGTCTTTTTCTTCAAATGTCACGATTCTCATTCCAGCGTTCTTTAGAAGATGTCGGAAGGCTACCTTACTGAAAATGTTCTTCAAACCAGTGATCACAAAAACAACATCATGTTTCCCAACGCGTTTGATCTCGGCCAAGGTTCGACCTGGGTCTGGACTGTTTTGCAGCACAGTCATTGAGAATATTCTCCCGAATACGCCGGTGTCAAAGGGCATGTTGTCCATGTCAGCTTGAACCAGAAAAACGTTTGAGATTTTCATGTCCCTGATACGCCGCAGTGCTAGCATAAGCGTTTTCTTGGAGATGTCTATCCCTACCGTCAGTCTCGCCTCGTTCGCGACGTAATTGAACAAGAGTCCTGTTCCGCACCCGGCATCCAAGATGTGTCCATTAGGCTCAGTCAAGTTCTTCAAAGCGGCAATGATTTTCGCAGTCTGTTCCTCAGCGTAGCGGTTATCATACATTTCTGCTGTCAATTCATAGCGTCGCATCACGCTTCGTTTCTTTTGCCAACCGCTCATCTAAATTCTTCAGAAATCTTATGAGCATACATATCTTCTAAATCTATTGGAGAAGATTGAGTGTCTGCTTCCAAATATCTCACTGTTCTAGTTGCTCCAAGCATCGAGGAAACTGAAGAGCTGGCCAAGATGGCGGTTTCTCAAAACAGGACTCTGCTCATAATCGGGAGATGCCGAGTCAACTATCAGGGTAGGGCAAAATCCAAACTTGAGTTGGGGGAGCGGATTCTCATCATTAAGGGAGATGGTTCTCTTCTGGTTCACCGTTCAGTTGGGTATGAGCCTGTGAATTGGATGCCAGGCGGCAACGTGCTGTTCGATGTTCGGTCCAAAGACAACAAGCTGGAGATTCGTGCCGTCCGACAGAGGCCGCATGAAACGGTCTCGGTGATTTTCGACAGAATTCAAACAGGCTCTTCGTTTGTGCTGGATGATTCGGGTGAGTTCAGTCTGTATGCGAGTGAAGAGGACATGCAGAAGGCTATTCTGTTGAGACCAAGCTTGCTGGAGGAAGGGTTCAAACCGATAACGTATGAAAAGAAGGTCGAGCCCGGCTTTATGGACGTCTATGGTGAGGACAAAAACGGCAAGCTTGTTGTCGTAGAGATCAAACGCAAAACGGCGAAAAAAGAAGCTGCGTTGCAGCTGGCAAAATACATCGAGGCTATGCACAGTAGATCGAATCGCGAAGTTCGAGGAATACTTGTGGCTCCAAACATCGCGAAGAATGTTCAGAGGACACTGGTCACCCTTGGTTTAGAATACAAATATTTGGACCCGAGGAAATGTGCAGAAATCCTTACGAAGTCAGCGACTAAGAAGCTGGGAGAGTATTTCGATCCATAGGTTGCTTTCGTAATGTTTGCAGATGGATTTTACACCTAACTGGAAGTTGCCTCGCTAACGGGTTCGATCAATAGAACTTTCCTCTATAACTTTGTTAGCGAAGTTTGAAATATCCCTGCTGATAGACTAGCAAGCGTAAGGGGAAAGGAGACACGGTAGTTGAATTCAATTTCATACTGGAAGCGTTCAGGAGTCATCTTAATCCTGCTGGCGATAAGTCTTCTCGGTGCGAGCAGTGCAATTTGCATTTCCAACGCGTCTGGAAATCTGAATATTCTTGAAGTTGTCCCGTGCGATGTGTTTGGAAACCCGAAACATTCATTTGAAATCGGAAAAATTGCATATTTCAAGGTTTCAGTGGAATACTTGGGGTCCATCAATAAGAATGTGTTGCTATCGGCAAACGTCTACGATTCAACTGGCGCAACTCAAGGGATTGCTTGGTCCAACGTCACGCTTTTTTCAGAGGTCTCTGTTTTCATCTTGAACCTGCCCATTCCGAAATCGGCTCATGTCGGACAGGCCTTCATCTACGTCGGTGTCTACTGTGAATTTCCACGCAATATGGGATTTCCTTTGTGCCCTGAATTTTCTGCAACCTTTCAGCTTGTCTCTCAGGTTCTTCTAGGTGATGTTACCGGTCCAGTTCCCAATGTTCCCGACGGCAAGGTCAACATGATGGATGTGGCGGCAGTAATTGCTAAGTTTGGAACCACACCTTCTAGTTCAAACTGGAATCCAAACATGGATCTGAACAAAGATGGCGTCGTCGGTATGCGCGACCTGTACATCGTACTCAGCAACCGCACGGCGTGACCGTTCAAAGTCTAAGCCGGATCCAGTTTCTGTTTTTGCTGGAAAGCTTCTTTCACAATATCTGAAGACGTGAATGCATGCGAGTTCTTGGATAAATTAATTAGCTGGCAAGGTGTTTGGTTTGAAGGTTGAAAGATATGAATCTCTGGAAAGACATGCCTGCAGGCGATCAGCCTCCGGCACTTCTGAACATGGTAATCGAGGTTATGGCCGGCTCTAGAGCGAAATATGAATACCGTTCTGAATGGGAAGTGTTCGTGCTGGATCGAGTGATTCCATCATCCGTGGTTTTCCCCGTGGAGTACGGTTTTGTCCCGCAGACGTGGGCAGAAGATAATGACCCGCTGGACATAATGGTGCTCAGTTATGAACCTCTGGAAGTTGGTTGCGTGGTCAAAGTCAGAGTCGTAGGTGTCCTTGTTGTTGAAGATGAGAAGGGTGAGGATGCGAAGGTTCTGTCAGTGCCTGTTAACGATGCAAGGTTTGACGGTTATCAAAACATCACTGATGTCTATCCTCACAGGCTGAGGGAGATTCAGGAGTTCTTCGAAACATACAAGAGATTGGAACCGATCAAATGGGCAAAATTCAAAAAGTGGGAAGACCTTGGAGGAGCTTCAGTCCTGGTACAGCGCGCAATGGAAAACTACGTGAAAATGGCAAGCCTCTACCGAAAGTAATCAAGAATCACTCTGAAGAGAACAATCCATTCTTCCTACCATGAATCCAACGTAGGCAACACAAACCTTAATTTCAGAACAAGTTGAGTATTAGTTTGGAGCAGAAATGGTGGTACTGGCAGGAAAAGTTAACATCATACACCCAGTAGACCCGAACCACGTCAATATCGAGAAAGATCCGTTTCATCCAACTGCCTACATAATCAATCTTCCATTGGACTCTGACCCGTCATATGTTTGGCACACTCTCTTCACAACGGAGATGTCGTCGAGCCTAGACTTCTGGGACAGAAAAGTCGTTGTTACTGGCAAAACACTGAGACTTGTGACAACCACTGACCATTTTGCCGAGAAGCTGCGTTGGCTTGAACAAGTGGTTGTTGCCACAAACAAACGGGTTGACGAACACAATAAGAGAGCAAGGGCAGAAGATGATGCCAAAAAAACAAAACTGCTTGACGAAGACATGATCAGAAAGGAAATATCACGCTGGCAAATCGCAAGAGTGAGAGCCTAGACGTCAAGAACTCGGTTAAGCGACTAAGCGAACAGGCTAAGTCAGTTGGCTGTAGGGTTAGTCAGGAAATCAGTTATTCGCTTCTGGAACAAAGCATTGCGTATGAGCTCGCTTTCCCTTATCCAGCCGCGCAGAGGAATTTGAAATCGACTGGATATTCTTTCCAAAGCTTCCTTCAAGGAACTGTATTTCAAAGGTTTCTGACGCATCGCGTTCTTAACGTTTTCACGCACCTGCCAGACGCCCACTGGCATTATGTAGCCAGGACGAGCTTCACGTAAAACCACGACGCTCGCCTGCCGTCTTTCTTTTACAAGCTGTTCGCAGACAGCCAGACGAGCTGCATAGTAGCACCCGCCGATTTCTGCGTAGGTTGTTCTTCCGTCGTGCCCTTCCCAGTCGGAGAACATCACAGTCTCTTTTCCGTCAGGATTCCACACTGTGCCTGGATACCATGCTTCAATAGCCTCGTAGCTCCATTCTCGAGGCATCATGAGCACTTCGAAGACGTTGTCAAGATAACTCGACTCATAAATGCGGTACTCGTTCATCTCTGGCAACTGCCTCACTTGACTCATCAAATTCTTTGATATGATGTCGTCGACGGCGGTAATGCTCCAGCGTGTCGGCACTAAACGGCGATTTTCCTCAATTCCAAAGGCTCCGACGCTGAAGGCTCTCTGAATCTTGGTCTCAAGCACGCCTTTCCCATACAATTCAAGAACGGCTGGAATAGCCTTCAGGTCAGTGTCCCCGTATGCTTTTTCTATCTGATGATCCCACGTAGTATTGCTGACCTTCAAGTCCCGAATCGGGGCAGAGGGACCGAAAGGCTGAGTCTCGTCACTCATGAAAATAGAGCCATGAGGCTTCTTAGTCAGAAGCAGTTCCACATCGACGGGTTTGATTGCGAGCGCCAGTTCTCGGGTTCCTTGAATGATTTTGCCTCCCTCATGGAACTTCTGAACGTGTACACGTTGCTTTCCTCTGACCAGCATAGATCGGAAAGCGACTATCTCGTCGATAGATTTTCCAAACCAAAGTTCAGGTAGGTCGAACATGCTTGTATCTGCTTCAATGGGCGGAACTAGTGGACCTGCGTAAACGTTGGGATAGCCTATTCTTCCTATGAAGACGCTCGGAGGCGAAGCTCCAGCTATGTCTTCACTGTTGATCAATGGCACGCTCTTGAGGTAATAGTTGACTTTCACGATGATTGGGCACCTGGTCTTGCCGCAGAGATTCTTCGAACCCTTGCACACAACACATAATCCGCTCTTTGAGGCTCGCGCTGTTATGGTTGGGACATCATCTTGAGGAAGGCCACAGTTTTTCAGAGCTTCATGTAGCCATGTGTTTGAGAACGCTTTGCTGGTTGAAGGCTGAGAAAATGCCAATCTCTGATCACTCAAATTGACGGTTTGAGGTGTTATTATGTTTTCCGAGCATGTTCGTGTTAATCGATAAGCTCTTATTTTATATCAGTGAAAGTCAAAGCGCTCTCTTGTGAAGCGCAATGAGTGAGGAGATACGTTACTATAAAG
>DATEYW010000105.1:0-4186 GCA_035256045.1 Bathyarchaeia archaeon
CTTTGTGTATAACAGTTTAAATCTTGGCTCATCATGTTTGAGTTTTGGTGATCAGAACTTGCATGTCTCCGTGCGATATTTCACTGTTCTGAGAGAGATCGTAGGCAAGAAAGAAGAAACCATCGAGTTTCGAAAAGGCGAAAAGGCGACCTTAAACCTTCTTCTGAAATGTCTAAGCCAAAAGTACGGGAAAGAATTCGATGAATACGTTTTTGATCCGAAAACAGGAGAATGCAAGGGCTTCCTGCAATTCCTCGTCAACGGCCGAAGTCCATCCGCCGATTTGGAGTTCGACACACCTCTTTCGGACGGAGACGTTATTGCGATTCTTCCGCCTGTCAGTGGCGGCTGAAAATACCTACTTCAGAAGTAACGTGGAAGCCTGAGCAAGATGTTCAAAACTGTGGTTGGTAGCTTTCCACCCAAGGAACTTCCGCTCGAAAAAGCCATTCAGTGGGCAGTAGACCTCCAACTTGATCATCATATAGACATAGTCACCGACGGCGAACAACGAACCGACATGATAACCTACTTCAGTTCGCTGCCCGGACTCGGAATGAAGTCGTCTGGGCCCTACATCAAATCAAAGATTCTTCCATATGACGAGCCGCAGAATCACTTCAAACTCGAGGATCTACGCTTTGTCAAAGCCTACCTTAGAAAGAAAAGCAAAGAGAATGTGAAAGTGAAGGTTTCGATTACTGGTCCAATTACTCTCGGGTTTGCCTGCGCCTGTAACCGCGTTGAGTATTACAGCGGTTTGACAGACAATCGAATTTATTCTGACTTTGCCGCTGCACTCAAACCGTTGGTGGAAGAAGTTGCAAAGAACGACTGCTACCTTCAGATCGATGAGCCTAGCCTCTCCATAAGAGTAATGGAGGCTGCTCAGTCTGTTAAAATTGTGAACCAGGCGATCTCGGGGCTTCCGAATTCTATTCGTGAAGAGAATAGGCTTATTGTTCACGTGTGCGGTCTGCTTAACGCCTCTCTGTTCGCTGAACTAGTGAAATTGGAGGCGCCCATTCTAAGCTTGGCTTTCGCTGCTCCTAAGGTTAGAGCCAATCTGGAGGTGGTTTCGAAGTCGTTACTAATCTCCCACGGAAAAAAGCTTGGAGTAGGTTGCGTTTCGGTGCAGGCTCGCACAAGAGAAGAAGTGGAAGGTTTTGATCAGGTGGCTGAGAGGCTTCAAATTCTAAAGGAGAAAATTGGAGAGGAGCAAATTGCCTTGTTGCACCCGGACTGCGGAATGAGACCCACCGGTGAAGAAGCTGTGGAGCCCATACTGGATTTGGTGGTTTCTTCAGCTAAGTACTTCCAAGAAAAGAAGTAGCACTCTTGTTCTGGGCTCTCGAATCAGAGAAGTTCCCCTTGGGCAACCATAACTACCTTTCCCCCAACGGAAACCTGTATCTCTCCTTGCCTTTTCTGAGCCTTCAGGTACAAAAGTGAAGGCCGCCCTATCTCACAACCCTGCTCGACTCTCACGTCGACTGCATCATCACCAAAGTACTTGTACCGAGATAGATATGCTGCCAAACAACCGTTAGCTGATCCTGTGGCTGGGTCCTCTGGAATTCCGTACAAGTCCACAAAGACTCGTACGTTCAAATTGTTTTCTTTCCTATAGGTTTCAGGTGAGAAAACAAGAATCTCAGCTTGCGTTTCTTTAGCCAGTTTCAAATGTTCGTCTTTGTCAATCCTGACACGTTTCACTGCATCCAAGGTTTTCAGGGGGAGTATGACAAAAGGAAGTCCTGTGGACACTTCTTGAATTGGATATCTGCTGTCAATCTCTTGCACGCTGAGATTTAGCATTGCTGAAACTTTTGCAGCGTCCAATGTCTTGCCGAACGTCGGCCGAATTTGCTTCATCCACAATGTCTCTTCGTTTCTTTTCTCTCTTTTGAACACAACCGGTATCTGTCCTACTTTCAGGTTGAGTATCACTTCATCCGTGATTTCGTCAGACACGCTGTGTTTTATTACGTAAGCTGTGCCTAAGGTTGGGTGTCCTGCAAAGGGCACTTCACTCGCAGGCGTGAAGATGCGAACTTCATATCCACCATTTCGCTTTTCGTCTGAAAGAATGAACGCAGTCTCAGAAAAGTGCATCTCATTTGCGATTCTCTGCATCTGGAAAGCGGAGAGGTCTCTGGCATTTCTGACTACCGCAAGCTGGTTTCCAGCGTACTTTTCTTCCGCAAATACATCAACAAAATAGAAACTCAAATTCTCCATTCTGTCCGTCAACCTCTTGAGGATTTAGTTCAAACATGCGTCAGCAGGACACTCTTTTTAAGCGTCTTACGCTCCCCAGAATGCCACTTTTTTCCTCATGACATTGATGTATTCGCTGAGTGCCTCTTGCTCTTCTGGCGTCAATTTTTCCGCAAGTTTTGTTTGCAACACTTTGGCGTGTGCCTCTGGGAGTTTGACGTAAAGCACGTCTTTTTCGAAGACATGTCTCCCTACGATCGGTTTTTCGACCGAAATAGCCACTTGCATTCCTTTTGTCGCGGTGGAAACGGCCTCGCCTTTGTCTTGGATTTGCTGTATGTCTCCTATCTCTTGGCCGTCTTCTGCTCTTATGAGGGGATATTTAGGTTTGATCGTTCCAGCGAGCACTTCAACTCCGAATATCGCGGGCTTAGCTCTTCGGAATATATAGCCTTCCATTATTTTGAGCTTAGCAGGTTTCACGAGTGCTTCAAAATCATGTTCAAGTCCTGCTTCCCGTCTTCCTTTGTACCATGCCAAGTACTCTTCTATGACATGATAGATTATTCTGTCTCGGAAAATCGTGACTCCTCGAGCCGTAGCTTCCTCCTCGGCGTCTGGGAGCGTTTTAACGTTAAAAGCCAAGATTACGCCGTACAACGGTTGGTGTTCCTTCACAGCCGATGCTTCCACTACATCACGTTTTGATAAGTCTCCGACATCCGCGAGCCTGATCGGCACGTTGTTCTGTTTCAGGATCTCTGCGATAGCTTCAAGAGAACCCAACGTGTCAGCTTTTACGACAACGCCGTCAGTGTCGGTGGCGATTCTTATTTTTTCGATTTCCTCAGCGATCAGCTTCGCGCACTGCTCAGGATCCCCTCCTTTTGGCACCGCGTAAAGAGTTGCACCCGCCAACACGCCTTCAAGATCAGGCGCGACTATTTTCACTCCCGCGGCGGCTGAAACGGAATCGACCGAAGAGAACTTCTCTCTCGGATCTCTTATCTCGTCTAGGGGCTTTGGAACAAGTATTGCACGAATGCGAGTCGTAATTGGCTTTTCTCTACCGCCTACAACTATCAAATCATCTTTCGACAAAACGCCATCGTAGATTATCGTGTTGAGCGTCAACCCGAGCCCTGGTTCTTCCTTCACTTCCAGAACCGTTCCTCTAGCAGGCCCCCCTTCTATTGTCTGCAAGCGCTTCTTTAGGAATTGCTGAGTGAGTCCTACAAGGACCATCATCAACTCTGCTATGCCTTCTCCAGTTTTCGCGCTTGTAGGTACGATGGCAACTGTGGACACAAACTCTTTGATCCTGTCGAACCTATCTACCTTGAACCCCATTCGTGAGAACACGCCTATGATATCATATATCTTGTTGTCCAAGTCCTCTCGAACAAAAGGGTCTTGTTGGACGTAAGATTTTGAGAAAGGTGTGTCGGGAAAAGACTTCCAGCCTGGTACGCGGTCAATCATGTTTGCCGCAACTAGAAACGGGGTTTTTCTGGCTTTCAAAATTTCGATACATTCGTACGTTTGCGCTTCAAATCCCCTCAAAACATTGACAACAAGGATCGCAATGTCCGCGACACTGCCTCCTCTTCTTCGCAGGTTGGTGAAGACTTCATGTCCAGGAGTGTCCACGATAAGTAGGCCAGGAATTTCTATTTCACCCTTCATTCTTGTCAGCATAGGGCCGACTAGTTGGCTCAGAGTCTCGACGGGAAAGTAGCTGGCTCCTATGTGCTGTGTTATGCCTCCGACTTCTCTAGCCTGCACGCTTGTCTTTCGGATCTTGTCAAGTAGAGAAGTCTTGCCGCTGTCAACGTGTCCAAGAACGCACACGATTGGTTGACGGATCGGCACTTCGACGTTTCTCCGTTAGTTTTAGTGAACAAGGCGATACATTGAAGGTTAATAAGTGCTTGTCCTAATAAATCCTCAGTTGAAGAGATGATCG
>DATEYW010000106.1:0-4816 GCA_035256045.1 Bathyarchaeia archaeon
CTAGCTCATAGTATTCCAAGTTTGATTGCGATATCGGCTGCCTTAAACTCCGGATTGAGTTTCACGAAAGCTTTCTTCTCCCCGTTCGGAGTTATTTGTATGTTTACTTTTGCAACTTCAACTTCGTACAGTTGCTCAATCGCTTTCTTCACATCCGACTTGCTGGCCTTCAGGTCTACCGCGAAAACTAGCTTGTTTTCTTTTTCAACCATGATGCTGGCAGATTCGGTCATCAGTGGATAAAGTATGACTGAATATGGATCCATTAAGCCTGTCCTCCTTGGCTTTGAAGGGCAGCCAGTCTCTCAATCGCGCTGCTCGTCCACATAGTAAGCCGTCCTGGATGTGTTCCTGGAGCAAGCATTTCAGCGTTGAGACTCGATACGACTACTACATCAACGCCTGGGATGTTACGAGCTGCTTCGGCAATTCCCTTGTTCTCTGCGACCACGATGAGTGGCCCTGAAGCTTGCTTCATTTTTCGACCTCTGCTCTTGCCCTTTCCAGCCCGCACCTTCCTGCTGTCTTTCACTCGGAAAAGCTCGGACAAAACTCCTAGTCGAATCAGGGTCTCTTCTACTTCCTTGGATTTCTTCAGCTCTTCAAGCTCAGACGTCACTATGAGGGGAATCTGAGGAACATCTTCGATGTTGTGCCCTCTTCGGGCTACAAGTTCTTTTGAAGCAGTTGCAGCAATGGCTGAGAATAAGGCTAGTTTTCTTTCTTTCTTGCTGATCTTCTTGAGGATATTCTTCTCCGATAAAGGTGGGTGCGCTTGTCTACCGCCCACCGTTCCCGGCGCGAAGGCCGCTCTTCCCGCACCTGTCTTGCGTCTAGGGATTCTGGCTATCCCGGAGCCCGTGCCCCTGGACTCGGCAGTCGTTTTCTTTCCAGCCATTGGATCTCTACCCTGCGGCTGAATCCTAGATGACTGCAGTGCGAGAACAGCTCGCTTTATTACATCTGGCCTCAACGGCGTCGCAAAAACAGGTGGAAGATCGATCTTTCCAACTGCCTTCCCTTCAAGATTGAAAACCTTGGCAGCCTTCTTGACCATCAGTGTTCACCGCTTATCTTCCCTGCTGTGACTCTAGTGAAATGTGAGTTATCTGAGGAGGCTCTTCTGCAAAACCTCTAGGCGGCCGAGCCGGATACCGCATTCTTATTGCGCGTTTTTCGGTGCCCGCTATGCTTCCGGCAACCAGAACATACGAGCCTTTTACTTCTCCGTATCTAAGGAAACCGCCTTTCGGAGTTATTTCTTTCCCCTCTTTGCCTATCTTCAATATTCGCTTGTTGAACTCTGTTCTCTGGTGGAAGCCCATTTGTCCTGCGCGGGCAACTGAGTACATTACGTGGTGCGGGTTCCATGGACCAAGAGTTGCAACGCCTCTCTTTGTTTTTCTTCCTTTAGCCTGAAGAATAGTTACTCCCCAGCGCTTAACAGGCCCTTGCCAACCTTTGCCTGTAGATACTGAGGCGATGTCCACGAACTGTCCTTCCTTGAATATTTCCGCAGCCGTGATCGTTTTTCCAAGAAGACTCTTGGCGTACTCGAACTGTTTCTGAACTGTGCCGCCGCCTATCTCTATTTCTGCGACATCAGGCTTCTTCTTGGACAAACTTGTTTCCATAGGTTGAGTTACAGCTATTGCCCGGATCTTTGCCACAACGGGCAACCTTTCTTCTATCCTCTTCAGAGCTTCCTCTGTCTTGAAATCCTCAGGAAGCGTGAACACACGACCCAAGGCAGCAGGCGGTTCCTTGGCCCAAGCCTCAGCAACGGTTCGCAAACCGTTAACGTCTTGGCTATAGGCTTTCACGGCGCAAATGAACGTCGGAGGAGTATCCAAAACCGTGGTGGGTCGAATGACTTCTTTGCCGAAGTTTGGTGAACGCTTTCTATCTTCTATCGTGAATACATGAGTTGTTCCGGCTTTGTATCCTACAAAACCCAGCAATTGGGGTGTTTGTGACTCGATTTTTGGCCAAAAACGTATTCTCGCCAGATGACTCTTAGCCCGTTGCCTAGGCAAATACGCGAGAGAACCATGTCTAGGCGCATGTGTCTTACGATGTCCCATCGTTTTTCAGCTTCGTGTCTTCTAGACATGAGAACTATGAGTTATTAACATTTTGGTGGCAGCAGCTTCAAACATAGCCCAACATCTGAAACCCGACAACTTGCTTTGCGAAGCATTCTGGAACGTCCAGCAGTCTCTGTTGCTGAAGCTTACCCTGTCAGCATCGCCTAGCAATAGTCTCAACACCCATACGCGTCTGCCGTGGAGACAAGCGTTAAATCTTCAACCACACAGTCTTTTTGATGACTCAACCATGAACACAATATCACAGGTGGCTGGAGCCCTTTTCAGTTCTGGATGTCTGAAATTCGGCACGTTTCGCTTGAAATCGGGCGTCTTGAGCCCGTACTATATCGACCTGGCATCCGTGCTTACCTCACCCGAAGACCTTTGTAGATTGGCTGACGTTGCTGCAGAACGAGTGAAGCAGATTGCGTCCACCAGCAAGATAGACAAACTGGCTACCATCGAGCTCAAAGGCGCCCTAATACTTCCCAGCATCGCGTGTCGAACAAACTTGCCCTGTGTCATCGTCAGGAAAGAGGCAAAAAGCTACGGCGCGACGGGGAAAACTGCCGGTTCTGAAATCGTGAAAGGTGACAGAGTATTGTTCTTTGACGACGTGATTACAGAAGGCTTGTCCAAAGTAGAGGGAATTAAACCCCTTGAAGAACTCGGAGCAAAAGTTGAACACATTCTCGTTGTTGTGGATAGGGAACAGCGAGGGAAAGAGAAACTCGAGAAGCTAGGTTACAAGGTTCATGCTCTTGCCAAGATCACCGAATTGACACAACGACTTGTCCAAGATTCACGTATTCCCAGAGAGCAGGGAGAAGCTGTTCTGAATTACGTGAAAAACCTGTAGACGCAACCCCATGTCATCACGCGCGAACGCCTGTAACTCAACTGTTTTCCTCGATTCTTCGACCAAGAACCTTAGCTATTGGTATGTCCTCTCTCAGTCTGATTCGTCAGCTGATTGAGCGTCACACATCTTATGAACACTAATGAACGAATGCGCGCTTTAGTCTTCTCGAAGCTTTTTTATGTCGTTGCTTCTTCTCGCATCTTCCGATTGCATTATCTTCTCCAGAATCTTTTCAGCGCACGCCCGCGGTGAACAGTTGGCAGCGTCCAAAACGATTTCTGGACTAAGAGGCGATTCGTAAGGTTGGCCCACTCCAGGCACGGTTGACGCATTGCTCTCCAGAGCTCGGACATATATCTTTCTTGGTGCTTGGTGAGTCATCTTCCGTTTCTGTTCCCGTTCCATACAGACGTTAATGGAACACTCAAGATACGCCTCAATGAATCTTGGAATCTGTCTTCGAGCTTCATCGCGGTATCGCCTCAGATTCCCCGTGGCATCAATGATGACGTTCACACAGTTGTTTGTCAAAAGCGCTGCAATGTGCACAAGAGTCGCGTAAACAGTATCCCGTTCTTCCAAAGAGTATGTGGGTTCAGGGGTCATCACTCTTCGCAAGCCGTCTGAAGAAAGCAACTGCGCCTCAGCACCACGCTCACAAAGCAAGGTCAGAAGCGCCGCTGACACTACGGACTTGCCGCTCCCAGGCAATCCGGTAATCCAGACGCACCAGCCAGTGTCTGCTGCATCGGTTTTTCTCATGTTGATCTCACTACCGTTTCTTGCATGTATTCTTTTAAGAATTCATAGTTACTGATCTTAAACAAGTGGCTTTTGCATTTGCAGTCTGATGATCCAAACCCCGTTACTGCGGAGCCTCTTTTGCGCAGAAGGTCTGCAAGTCGACATTCCTCGGTCTTTGCAGCTTCGCAGGTGAAAATTCTTCGGACAGCAGTTGCAGGACTAGTTAGCAGATAGTCTATGTGCCAAAATTTCTTCTTGGCGCTCTTGAAGTGACGAGCCAGTCTCTTCTCCATATTGTTTTGAGCTGAACCGACATAAGCATAAGTGCCTCTTTCAAAAGCAACGATGCCCTTTGCACCGATTTCTACGCGGGTATTGCGTCTGACTGAGATTATCAAAACGTAGATGCCTTTCATGATGCCTTATCAGAACTGGTTTCTCGGTACCACTTTAGTATTTCACTCGTGGCATCTCGTGAGTAACCTATATCCTTCAGAAGCTTTTCAAGGTCGCCAATAGACTTTACGCGCAAGTCTGACTTCGCACCCACGTGAGCCTTAACTCGGACGCTATTTATAGTTTAGTCTAGAAGTTGATATATGCTTTGGGTACTGATGCCAGTTCGTTTCAACCTGCCCGCTATTTTAGATAGGATTGGACGCTTTCAAATTCAAAGTTCTTTGACCCGAGTACTTTGTCCGCGAAACGAAGGAGCTTCTTCCGCACGTCTAATGACAAGTGTGGGTACCATAGAGGCGAAGCCAGCACTAAGCTCCGCCACGCGTAGAAGGGTTGAACCATTTTCACTATCTCATCGTCTCCTGTGCTATCCAAGTAGTTCTTCCAGAAGAGAACAAACAGCCTGTCAAAAGGTCCGTCCATATCACCAAGCAACTGCAAAGAATAGAAGAGATAGTTAATCGTCAAGGTGGCCAAGTCGTCCGCAGGTTCACCCCACTCCCCTCTGCTCCGATCCAAAACTGTGAAATCAGTACCTTTTCTGAACATAATGTTCCAAGGATGAAAATCACCGTGCACCTGCGCCAATCTGTCAGCTCTACGCTTCAAGCGCCATCGCCACTCCAGGCAACGCTTCTCAAAACCAAGAAGAAACTTTTCA
>DATEYW010000107.1:0-17712 GCA_035256045.1 Bathyarchaeia archaeon
GTTGGCAAGGCAGAAATCCTCATGAAAGACCTAACTGAAGCCACGCAAACCATCAGTTCACGCTTGGAAGTGTTTGCAGCCCCTGCAGGAAGCAAAGTGAAAGAAGCCTACGACACACTTCAAAACCTTCTTCAAAGGCTAAGACAACTCGTAAGCGACTATCTAGAACGCTTAAAGAACATAAAGAGCGAAAAAACGGGAATCGAAAGCAAAAACCTTAATCCAACCGAGATAACCCTAAGCCTAAACACCACAAAAGCCTTCGTCGGAGAACCCGTCGAAGCCACAGGAACCCTAGCAACCAACGGAACAAATCTCCCAAACAGAATAATATCAATCCTTTTCGACAACAGTCCCATTGCCGCGACCATAACAAGCTCAGACGGTTCATACCGCACCGTTACGGCCATACCTTACCAGTACGTTCACAATATGACAGCGAGAGCCCTATACACGCCTTCAGACACAGACGTGGGAGTATACCTCGCCTGCATAAGCCCCCCAACATACGTCGAAACAATGTTCAACGAAACCCAACTTAAAATCACAACCCCAAGCGAAGCCTACCCAGGATTACCGATAACACTCAAGGCCAACGTAACCTCAGAAGATGGAACTCCCTTAAGCCAACGCAGAGTTAGGATATTCTTGGACAACAGCCTCTTAGCCTATGCGGAGACTAACCTTCAGGGCTTTCTTGAGATAGAGACAGCACTCAGTCCAGAGACGCGGACCGGAAAACACACTATGACTATTGCCGTCGATCCTCAAGGCATTTATGCGGGAGTCTCCCAAGACAAATCTTTGAGCATCGTGAAAATCCCATGTGAAATAGACGTACATGCTCCTTCGCTGATAATCCTACCCGCAAAGATGTGTGTTGAAGGAAACGTAAGCTCAGCTTCAGGTCCGCTTCAAGATGCTACGGTAACCCTACGCCTAGGGGAAAACTCAACCATGGTCAAGACCTCGAAAAACGGAGAATTTAACGCCACCATAGACATGCCATTAAACCTAATCTTCGCAGGATTCCAAGAGCTAAAGGTGACAGTCGAACCCGCTGAACCATGGCATGCTCAAACACAAAGCGGGGCGAGCATTTTCGTCGTAAACCCCGCCAACTTGGGACTTGCGTCAGCGGCATTTGTCTCCATAGGAGCAATATCATACACGAGGTTAACCGGAGCCAAGCGCCGAAGAAAAGAAAGTAAGATTTTGGGAGTTACGCTGCCTCCATTAGAAAAATCTCTTCCAACAATTCTTCCGTCCAAGTCCGAGGTAAGATTTGAAGGTGCAAAAGGCAGAATCCTCCAAGCTTACGTCAAGGCCCTGCAAACTGTTGAGAGAGCAACAGCCGCCTCCATGAAACCCCCAATGACCCTGCGTGAGTTTCTATGGGAAGCTAAACCAAAACTGAATGGCACAGCTGACTCCTTCGCTGACTTAACATTCCTCGCGGAAAGAACCTTATACTCCCCGTACGTGTCGACTGAGAACGAAGCTGCGAAAGCTGAAGATCTAGCTTTAAGCATAACAGGATTGTTGAAAGCTGCAACCGCATAAACTCCTGCCATTTCTAACCTTGGTCATAGTGCTTTCCCTAACCGCGCTTATCTGGTTCTACCCTCCAAACGGAGACTTTAGGACAGGCAACCCGTTCTGGAACGGACTTACGACTTTCACCACAGACTCCAAGATTTCCATCATAACCTCTTTTGACAACCTGCCTTCTCCAACCAAAGAAACGGTGCTGATCATAATACCTTACACGCAACTAACAGAGACAGAACTTGACAAACTGTCTCGGTTCGTCTCACTTAGAGGAACACTGATAGTACTAGACGACTATGGCTACGGCAACCAAATCCTCAACCGCCTAGAACTGGACATGAGATTCACAGGCAAACCATTGCTGGACCCACTGTTCAGCTACAAAAGCAAGTGGCTCCCAAGAATAACAGACTTCGATCGATCGATCCAAACACCAATCACCAATAACGTGACGAGCATAGTTCTAAACCATGCCTCAACCATAAGCAACATCTCAGACAACGCAGTCGTAGCATGGTCATCCCGATTCAGCTTCCTAGACCTGAACAGCGATTCCACAAGGGAGACGGATGAACCCAGTGGGCCTCTGGCGGTAGCCGCATACGCCAAAGCAGGCGAGGGCTATGTAGTCGCTATATCGGACCCAAGCATACTAATCAACAGCATGATAAACATGGACGACAACTTCAACTTCATCAAGAACGTGATGCAAATTCAAAGTTCAAACCCGACAATATTTGTTGATCAATCCCATCTTCCCAGAACAAGTCTAGATGAGGCCAAAGAGACCATTGGTACGACTCTGAAATTAGTCTCTTCCCCTCTTGGAACATTAAGCTTAATAACGGTAGTATTGGCATTAACATTAACTCCGGTCTGGCGGAAAAGTGGAAAAAATGAATAAGCTCACGCTGAAAGAACCGAATGAGAACCTTAAGAGCATGACTGAGATTCCTCGGAAAATTCTGAGCGAAGTTGCCAAGGTTGTCATAGGCAAAGAAGACACAAAAGAAATGCTCCTTGTCGCCCTACTCAGCGAAGGCCATGTCCTAACCGAGGGATTAACAGGAACTGCTAAAACTCTGCTTGCAAGAACCTTCGCAAAAGTCACTGGCGGAGAATTCAAAAGAATCCAGTTCACACCAGACATGCTGCCAGCAGACGTAACAGGATTCAACCTCTACACTCCAGACGGCAAATCAAGATTCATATCAGGCCCCGTGTTTGCAAACATAGTGCTGACTGACGAACTGAACAGAACCACACCCAGAACCCAAGCAGCCCTGCTTGAATCGATGCAGGAGAGACAAGTAACCATAGAGGGCGAAACACATCCATTGCCAAAACCATTCATGGTCATCGCCAGCCAGATGCCATACGGGTCTGAAGGAACGTACCCACTCACAGAAGTCCAAGCCGACAGATTCATGTTCAGGACATGGAGCGCATACCCCAACAAAGACGAAGAACAGCGTATCATCAGAGAAATAGACTACATCGAAGAACCAGGAATCAACGCTGTCACAACTCTCCAAGAAATCCTGACTATACAACAAGCCGTGAAGAAAACGTTCGTCTCAGACAAAGTCAGAGAATACATAGTCACTCTTGTCGATGCTGCACGCCAGGACCCAGACGTTCACATCGGCCCGAGCCCCCGCGCCAGCTTATCATTATACAAAGGCTCAAGAGCCCTAGCATTTCTGCAAGAAAGAGACTACGTGATACCGGATGATGTCAAAAGGCTCGTCATTCCAACTTTTGAGCATAGAATACGCGTCAAACCAGAAGCAGAGATGGAAAACATAACCCCAAAGCTCGTGGCCGAAAGAGCACTGAAACAAGTTCCTGTGCCGACGATTCAGTGAACATACTTCAACAGATGGTTTCCTTAACCCCTAAAAGGATTTTTGAAGCATATCTGATTCTGCTCTTTCTCGCGGCAATACTGGGTTCGCCCCCGCCATACTCCATCGTAAGCATGGTCCTCCTGGCGTTGTGGCTCTACTCATTTTACAAGCCTCTAAGAGCTGAGCTTGCCCTCACGTCTACAGTTGCAACTCTCATCCTTACACCATTAGCCCTGCAATCCGTGGCTGGGCCGTTCTTCGCGGCTTTCCTGATAGTCCCAACCATGCCTCTCCTCGATGAAATCCTTAGGATGAACGCCCTCAACCAGTCTTTCATCTATTCAAAGGCTGGAAGAAAAGCCACAACCATCTTGAAAACCCTCGCAGTAACATTATCAACCTTACTCGTGTCGTCGCTTATTTTGCTGAATTACATGCTGATGTTGACATGCATCATTCTGATCAGCTATCTTGCCTCCGTCTTGTTATACATTCTTCGAGTGATTCCCAAACTGGCTTTAGAGGAATCCAAGACGTGGCGAAGGGTTCTGGTCGGCGACGTTGCTGAAGTGCCTCTAGCCTTGAAAAGCAAGGCCAATACACTCTTGCAGGTCTTCCTGAGGGCTCCACAACAGTGGATACATCTTCAACCTTCAAGATTCGCAATGGAAACACATGCAGAAGCAAACGTCAACCTAGCTTTCAAGCCTCCCCTAGCGGGCCCCTCAAAACTTCAGCTTCATGCATTAGTAGTCGACCCGTGGGGCTTAACCCAAACAAACCAGATCCTAGAACCAGTCGAACTACACATAATTCCCAAGGCCAGATACGCCGAGTGGCTCGCCAAAAAATATCTTGAGCCAACCGCTTCAGGAGCTGCTCCAGTTGCCACGACTTCCCCGCTGAAAATGCTCAAGACCGCAAGACTCGGAGTGGAATACTCCAATAGCCGCCTTTACCAGCCAGGCGACAGATTGAAGGACGTAGATTGGAAACACACATTCAAGCTTCAACAACTGGTCATCAAAGAATACCTAAACGCTCAAGGCCAATCAGCCATAGTGGCCACAAACCTCACGGCGAAAGACCCCGAGGAAGTCGATGAACTCGCATACGACCTCATCACCTCAGCCCTCACCCTGGCCACAGAAGCTGTTCCCACGGCTTTAGCTGCCTACAACCAGAAAGAAGTCATCGAAACAACCAACGCGATAAACCCGCGAGAAATGCTCAAGAAAGCGTTGAAACTCACCCAAAACATAACCCTATTCGAGCCGCTAGAGAGAACCTTAGAACCACAAAACATCAAAAGACTAAGAAGAAACATAAGCCAACTTGAACAAACAACAGCGAAACCAGCGCAAAAACTCGCAGAAATCCTCAAGCTGGAATATCAGATCCTACAAGAAACAGCCAAAAAGCACCCAGCAGGCCAAGCACTGACCAAGGCTGCAGAAGGCACGCCCGCACCCGCAGTAATAACCATCGTGTCTACATTCAGCCATGACGCAGACGCCTTGGCCGTCACTCTAGAAAAGCTGGAGAGAAAAGGATACAGTACAGTCATCATAGAATCAAAGACCAAACCAGCCAAATTAGCATCAAAAATATGATAGTATACACCTGATCAAAACTGTTAACACAACAGAAACCGAGGAGAAAACCATGACAAAAGCAAAACCAAAGGTCATCTTACTTTTGACCCTATTTCTCATTCTTTCACAGGTCATAATTGCCCGCAGTTCGACCGAGTTAAATGAAGATGCCAGAAGTGCAGTCTACAATGCCTTCAAAGCACTCATTGAAGCGTACAATGCAGGCGGAGACGTCAGCAACCTAACAGAAACGCTCAACAAAGCATTGAACCTTACCTCAGAAGCCGAGGCTACAGCCGGTACAAACCCAAGCGAAGCCCAAGCACTTTTGTCAGAAGCCAAAACATTAGCTGAAAACGTCACCGACCAAACCCCACTGATTGGAGAGGAGGGACTGAGGCAGGGGCAAACGTGGATGATAATCACGATTGCATCCGTGATAGGCGCCATAATCACAGGTGTCCTCATTTATGTTTTTGGCCCAGACATTCTGTGGCGCCTTTGGCTTAGACTTAGAAAGGACTACATAGTAAAGGTTACGGGTGTGCCGAAACAAGAAAAAGGCTTTGTTATCACTATGGACCAAGTATGTGCAGCGATACTGGGTATAATCCTAATCATAGCCGTTTTCATGGCAGCCCAATTCTTTCTCACAGGAAGAACAGGTGAAACTTTCTCAGAACTCGGCATACTAGGACCCCAAATGCGACTGGGCGACTATCCAAAAGAGGTTGTTGCCGGAGACGCCGTCAACCTCTTCGTCTACATTGGAAACCAGATGGGAGGGCCCGTCTACTACAGCGTCATGATCAAAATTGGAGACAACAACACCAGCGTCAACCCGGCACCCATAGAAACAAGCATGAAACTTGAAAAAATACTGCAACAAAACCAAAACTGGACGTCGCCAATCAACATTAAGTTAACGCAGGCAGGTCTAAACCAAAGAATCATATTCGAACTGTGGACGTACAACGATACAATGGGTGGTTTTGAATACAATCAGAGATGGGGCCAAATCTGGCTTAATGTAACTGCACCTCCGTAAAAGCTCATGCGAGAAACATCATGAGTTCTATAGTCTTAGGTCTGTTCTTCCGAAAAGGAGGAAACACCTCACCCATTCTTGCAATAGCGCTTCTAGTAGCGATCTTGGCTTCCATGGACTCCGTAATCAATTGCGTCACAAATCAGACTCAAACACTAAGCACTATCGCTAACACAGGCGGAACTTTCATCATTCTAAATCAAAGCTCAACAGCATTATCTGACAGCAAAATAGACTCAAAACTGGTTAGGCTACTCAGCAACGACACAAGCATAAGATGGTTATTGCCCGAAAGAATTTCGACAATTACCTTAACAACAAGCTCATACAACCACACGGTGACAATAAGAAGTGTAGAAGACATCACAACGTTCCTCGCCCTAAATGGAATCTGCACAAACGGTACTGTCGCAAAAAACGAAGAAGAAGTGAACGTAGGCGAGATACTAGCTCGAGTGGCATCCATAAACGTCGGAGACGACGCCAACATAACCTTGGGCACGAGTGTTCTCAAAGCAAGAGTGGCAGGCATCATAAGAACGCAAACTCAAAGTGACACCGAAATCGTCGCCACTATACGCGCCACTGAGCATCTCACTGGAAAAACTAGCGAATTGTCCCTCATCGAATTTGCCCTTAATGAAAATGCAGAAGAGGCAGAGGCAATAAACAACATCGCCCATCAGTTGCCGACTGGCGTGGAAATTATCAAAACTCAGCAACTGAAAGAATTTGTCCAAGGCTTGAACGATCAAACGCTGAAGTTTCTCAACTCTTGGTCCATAGCAGTCTACGTCACAGTGGCAGCCGCATCCTACGTGATTTCTACGAGATTGATTGGCGACTTCAACAGTGAACTGGGCGTTTTGAGAGCCATGGGAGCCAAGAAACGGTTTATTTTCATCACAATACAAGCCTACACGGTCACGACAATCCTCATAGGCTCTATGTTAGGAGCTGCCTTTGGGTTAGCTGGGGCTCAAATAGTGTCAAGAATCTTGACATGGGTATGGCATATCGAAATAGTTCCTTTCTTTGAATGGTCACAAGCCTTGAAATTGCTTTTGCTAACGCTGTCCTCATCGATTGTCGGATGTACATACCCTGCTATTAGAGTCGCACGCCTGCATCACTAGATCGGATTTCCTTCAAAGAAGGATTCCACATTGAGACTTACTGGCTTCAGATATCTCAAGAGCCAACATATTCTTGTCTTGGCGTTGTTGCTGATCCTTGCATCAATGCTTTTTTCAATAACGGCGCTCAGTCTCCTCGGCTTCTATAAGGCTCTCAACGCCTGTTTGGGCGAAGGAGAAGACATCGTAGCGATATACGAGAAGAAAAGCTCCACACCTTTCACAGGGCTTGTACCAACATATCTCGCTCAAGACATACGAGCAACGAAAGGAGTGTTGGTTAGCAGCCCAGAAACGATGGTTCCATGCTTTCTGAAAGAAGAGCCCATCTTTCTTAGAGGTGTCATACCTGAGGAATTCTCAAAACTCAGCCCTCTAACTATCATGGATGGTAAGAAACTCGAACTGACCGACATGAACTCCGTAATAGTAGGCCAGTCTCTCGCAAAGAAAGCCGGGTTGAAGCCCAGCGACATAATTCTGATACAAGGCGTCTTGTCAGACAGATGCCTCGAGTTGCAGGTCAAGGGGATCTACCGGTCAAACTCCCCCATGGATGATGAAGCCTTAGCCCCTATTTACGTGGGACAATGGTTGAGGGGTGCGGATTATGATCACGTCACCCTCGTAAGGGTCAAAATAGACAAGACTGTAACAGGATTGAAGGAGATTCTTGAAGAGTTGGCAAAAGCTTCTGAACCCGGCTCGAGTGAGCAAGATGAACAAGGGCATCCTGAGCAATCGGTTATACCCGAGGTGAAAGCGTATTTCAGAATCGAGGATTTAGGAGTCGAAGATGCTCAGAAATTCATGAAAGGTTACTTGGACAGGTACGGAATAACCAGAGAAGCTCTTCTAGTTATTTCTATGATGGTTTTCCTCCTGTCCAGCGCCAGCGTAGCTATGGCCTCCAAGACTCTCGTAAATCAACACAGAGAGGAAATTGGGATTCTCAGATCGGTAGGAGCGTCCAAAACAACTGTGAAGAAAGATATTCTGGTTAAGCTGTTGTTATGGTCGCTGGTGGCCTCAGCGATTGGAATACTGCTTGGGGTAGCTGTTCTGCATTTTGTGGAAATGGGGGGATACTGGCAGATTCTGTCACACACGGTTACTTTGCAGCTTGACCCAATCATTATAGTCGCAGACTTCATCTTGGTCTCCCTTCTCGTAGCCTTAAGCATACTTGGCCTAGACCTCGAATGGAAAGCTACCTCATCGTCTTCCTGATGGCACTTTTCATCCGCACGTGCATGCGTACGTATCCCTGAGAGGTGCGATTCCATTGGATCTCATTCACATAGCCCTTCTTTCAACATTCCTCTCAGTAGTTGTTTGGTCACTCTACAATTTGATTGTCTTAGCCGTTGGCGTTAAGAATTTGCGCAGAAGTAAGCATGAGTCTGAAAGAAAGCATTTCGAAGCAAAAGATCTACTTACTTTCTCGATTATTGTGGCTGTGAAAAACGAGGCGAAAGTTATAGGTCGACTGTTAGAGGCATTTTCCAAGCTGAACTATCCGGTAGATAGAATGGAGATAATCATTGTCGAAGATGGGTCAACTGACAAGACACTCAATACCTGCCTGGAGCATGCACGTGGCAGTCAGCTGAAACTGAGGATTTTGCATAAGCCCGTTTCCAACGGTAAACCCTCAGCGCTGAATTATGGAATCAAATATGCCAAAGGCGAAATCGCTGGATTTTTTGACGCTGATAGCGTTCCACCCAGTGACTTGTTGCTAAACACGTGCAGATATTTCGAAGACCCAGAAGTAGCTGCTGTCCAAGGCAGAACATTGTCCATCAATTCTGAAGAAAATATGTTCACCAAGTTCATTTCTTACGAAGAGGCCGTTTGGTGTGAGGCCTACTTGAGAGGCAGGGATGTTTTGGGTTTGTTTGTCCATTTGAGGGGGAGCTGCCAATTCATACGACGAGATGTTTTGATGAAACTGAAGGGCTTCGATGAAAACGTGTTGTCTGAAGACATGGAATTCTCCGTGAGACTTGCAGCAAATGGTCACAAAACAAGGTACGGGGCAGACGTGCGGTGTTGGCAAGAAAACCCTGCTGATCTGAAGCAGATGTTTAGGCAGCGTACGAGATGGCTTAGAGGAACGATGGAGATAGCTCTCAAGCATGGTAAGTTGATGACCAAACCAAACAGAAAAAACATTGACGTTGAGATGACCCTTTTCGGGCCTTTCATACTAATCGCATCATTCATGACCTATCTTTTTTCATTCTACGCATTATTTGCGCCTCTTGCACCCGATTTTCTGTGGCAAGCAACGATGCAGTTCACAATGATAGTCACCACGTCTACGTTATTTGTCTGTGGCTTAGCTTTAGTCTACGTTTCCAAACCGAAGAAATTGGCAGATTTGTTGTGGTTTCCCTTCATCTACTTCTATTGGAGCTTGCAAACATTCATGGCGACATACTCATTGTTCCTCATTCTATTGCGCAGACCACGCGAATGGGTGAAGACCGAAAAAACAGGCAACCTTAAGAATCCTGCGCGGATTCTCGCTGCTCCTTAGCACGCTCTCCTCACAGTCACCAGATCATGTTGGGCACAAGGAATTTCCGCAGAAGTCCGCAAAACCAAGCTCCCAATTGTTCCTCTATCCAGCACATCCACCTCAGTAGACAACCTGCTCAGATTTGAAAAATGAAGAACGCAATCTACTTCATCCTAGTTGCCGTTGTGGCTCTTGCGCTAAGACTCTATCCATATGCTATCAGTGGTATGCCTTTTTCCAATGATGCTTGGCCCCTGATTAGAAATGCCGAGCTTCTTGCAGAGCAGACTCCTATAGCGTTGAACGACAAGATTTTCGATGGCTACAACAATTTCTGGCCGGCCATCAGCTTGTTCGGGATAGTAGTTTCTGAAACAACATCGCTCAGCCCACTGGAGGCGATGGCATTCTTCCTTCCAGTAACAGGCGCGATCACAATATTGATTTTTTATGTGCTTGTAAAGAGACTCTACAACGCAGAAATATCCTTCATTGCTTCCATAATCTTCGGAACAGCTTTCACACATGCTTACTTCACGGCAGGTGTGACTAAGGAAACTTATGCCAACCCTTTGTACATGCTGCTAATCCTCATCTTTCTTCACCCGGCGATGGACTGGAAGAAACGTGTACTACTATTCACAATTGCGGCAGTAACTTCGGTCTTGGCTCACCATTTTACTTCACTAGTCACAATATTCATCCTGTCGAGCATAACTCTGGCCGGTTTTGTCGGCAATGTGACCAAACGCAGTGTCTCCCATAAAAGGGATTTCCTGCTTGTATTGATTCTCATGGCAACTGCCTTTTTGTATTATGGGCTTTTTGCTCAGGCAGGTTTCAAAATGCCGCTTACTTACAATGAATGGCTTTCAGTGGCCTCATATCAGCTCATACTCTTATCAATAGCCATATATCTTACTTCGAGATCCAGCGCATACACGCGAAAGCAAACAGTTATCGCGGTTCTAGCAACAGTGGCCTCAGTCTTGTTGTACGTAATACTGACATTGAAGGAGTCAATATTGCCAGGCTTAACCACAACCGTGCAGAACCATGTTCTGTTGTACATTTCTCCATACTTCATAACGGTACCCGTCATAATCTTGGGGCACATCTACCAGAAAAGAAGCAACACTTCCCCAGCCTCGCTTTTTTGGCTGACGACCATCTTGGGTCTTCAAGCTTACGCCCTCTTCAGCGGTTCAAACGAAAGCATCGGCATTTGGATCAGGGCTCCCAATTTTCAGTATCCGCCGTTGGCGATTCTCTCCGCGATGGGATTCTACTGGCTATTCAAGGCTACGAAAACACGTGTCCGAATGTTTATCAAGCCCGCAGTAATCGCAACGTTACTAATCATTGCAACCATAAACATCTACAGCCTATACTCAGCCGTTTCCTTACAAGACCGCTATATGGGGTACCACTGGCTTTACAGAGTACAAGAGTACAGGGCAGGAGCCTGGATTGCGAGAAACGCCATTAATGCCACCGTCGCAGGCGACATCAAGGTCTCATATCTTGTGAAAGGCTACTTTGATGTAGATGTCGACGTGTTCCAAGGACTCAGGTATCTGACAGAGAACAATCAAAACCCACCTGAAATCCTATATGTTTATAGTCAAATGCTGAAAAACGGGTATGTGTTCGGATTGCACGGAGTTGATCTATCTGAGAACTGGACGGACAAAACCTCACAGCTAGACTTCATATACAGCAATGGACTCGCAAGTCTCTATGCCGGATGAACGTAACGTGATTGAGCTCGTCAACTTGTGGAAGAGGTACAAATCAACAGAATTGCTGAAAGGAGTGGAGTTGGCAGTCGAGCAAGGGCAGTTCATCTCAATAAGGGGCAAGTCCGGAATGGGTAAAACAACCCTCCTGAAGATTATAGGGCTGTTGGAACCTTATGACACTGGTGAGTTGAGGTTGCTTGGTAGAGATATTGATGGATTGGGCGACAACCAGAAATCAGGCATAAGGTTGAACCAGATTGGTTTCGTTTTCCAGTTTTTCAACCTCATTTCTTCTCTTAGCGTTTCAGAGAACATAGAGCTGCCTCTGGCTTTGGCAGGAATCAAGAAAGGAGAGAGAAAGCAAAGAGCAAATGAACTTTTAAAGTACTTCGACTTGACTGGGCTAAGCGAAAGGTTTCCGGAATCTTTGAGCGGAGGCGAGAGACAGCGAATAGCTGTTATCCGAGCACTAGCCAAGAACCCAGCAATCATTCTAGCCGACGAACCCACGTCTAGCCTTGATGAAGAGAACTCGAACCTACTTATGGATCTGCTCGCTGCCGTCAATAGGGACAAAAAAGTGACTGTTGTGCTGACGACGACAGATCAATATGAGAAACTGCCTGTAACCCGAGATTACCTGCTGAAAGATGGATACATACGTGAGTATATGCAGGTCGCAAGGAGCGAGTTTTAGCGTACGTATGGATGAAGTTTGTCAATCTACGTCTTGGTCCAAACAAAGAAAACCTGAGGTGCGCGGTTTCTCAAATCGCAGATGCTTTAGATGCAACCTGTTTCACTTCAAAAAAAGTGAGTGTGCGGCTTTTGGCGTTAATATTCTGTTCGGTTTGACTCTTTCTGCGCGCGCGCTGGTTTCTGCAGTTCCCAGTATATGGGATACTTCATGATCGACAATGCCGCACAGACTTTAGGCGCTTGTTGATCCCCCGCAAGTGAATTTTGACCCGCACACCCGGAACTGAAATATCGAATCTTGTTGAAACTTAAGCCTAATGGAGACATCTGTGTCTGAATCTGAGTACGCGTGAAGTTTCGTCACTTAGTTTTTGGCCGAACCACCGTCCGAAACAACAATACTGGGTAGACTTTCCTCATCTATTCTATGTGTGATGGCGGGGCTTCTGGGTAAGCGCGCGCTGCCAGAACTATGTGTTATGCACTAGTTTCTTTCAGTTTCATCTCCAAGAACGGTGTTGCAGTAAGGACAAATCTCAATTAAGTTCGCGCGCGCTTTCGTTAACATCTGTTAAATCACCGGCTTTCAGGCAACGTTGGGAAAAACATGAGTAAAGCTGCAGATATGGCTAAGGTTTCGGTTAAGGGTGGCTTCCACCTTCTGTGGGGCTTGGTGGCTTCAACAGTCATTTCGGCAGTGGGCACAATTTTCGTTGCGAGGTTGCTGGCTCCATCCGAATACGGCATATACCTGATCGTTTTGGCGGCTCCAAACCTCATCGCGTCATTCAGGGATTGGGGTGTAACCTCGGCAATGATACGATACGCGGCTCAATACAACGCGGAAAATAAAACCGCCAATTTGAGAAGCATTTTCGCGGCCGGGTTAATCTTCGAAACCGCTCTCGGCCTATCGCTTTCCGTTCTTTCCTTTCTCCTTTCAGGCTTTTTGGCCTCAAACTTATTTCAACGCCCCAGCATAGCGCCTCTGATCCAAACAGCATCCTTTATCATCTTAACCGGAGCGCTTCTGAACACCGCTCAAGCCGCCTTCACAGGCTTAGAAAAAATGATGCTAAACAACATCACGCTGATAATCCAATCCACCGTCAAAACCATCCTGATCCCAATCCTCGTAATCATGGGCCTAGGCGCCTTCGGAGCCGTCACAGGCTACACAATAACCTTCCTAATCGCCGGGCTAATCGGCGTACTGCTCATGTGGACAATCTACAACGGTTTACCAAAACCCGCCGCGGGCAGACTGGAAATCGTGGCGAACATAAGAACAATGTTAAAATACGGTTTGCCCCTGTCAACCTCAGCTGTCCTAGACGGCTTTCTAGCCCAATTCTACAGCATCCTAATGGCAATGTACGCCACAGACTTGCTGATAGGCAACTATTCGGTAGCCACAAACTTCGCGGTTTTGATCGCCTTCTTCGCCACGCCCATAACAACCATGCTGTTTCCCGCTTTCTCCAAACTTGACCCCCAAAAAGACCAAGAAACACTAAAAAACATTTACCAGTTTTCAGTAAAATACGCCGCGCTCCTCGTAGTGCCTGCAGCAGCCGTCATCATGGTCCTGGCCAAACCGGCAGTCTCCACACTATTCGGAGACAAATACACCAGCACACCGTTGTTTCTGGCGCTGCTCGCTGTTAGCTACCTGTATTCGGCCTTCGGAAGCCTAAGCACCGGCACCCTCATCAACAGCCAAGGCCAAACAACATTCACCCTAAAACTCACCCTGCTCACCTTAGCCATAGGCTTCCCAACGGGCTTCATACTAATCTCACAACTTGGAATCATAGGCCTAATAATCACAACATTGACAGCCGGAATCCCAAGCCTAATAATATCCCTACACTGGCTCAGAAGACACTACGGCGTAACCATAGACTGGACGTCATCCGCAAAAATACTCCTATCCTCCGCAATAGCCGCCGCCCTAACCTACGCACTCATATCACAACTATTCCTCAACAATTGGATAAGGCTAATCATCGGCGTAACAATCTTCCTATTCGCCCTCGTCCCCGCTATCTTGCTAACGAGAACGATTGACAAATCCGACATAAACAATTTAAGAGAAATGCTAAGCGCGCTCGGTCCCCTCCGCCGCCCATTAAACTATCTTCTAAACCTCATCGAAAAACTAATGACCGCACTCCGACTCTAACGAAGAAAACACTCATGGCAAGAAAACTAAACAGTTCACCACAAACGTAAGATTCTTTTCCGATTCTTTCAGGACGCACGCGTTTCGCGGTCGTTTCTTGAGAATTAGTATCCACAAGAAAGCTGTAAAGCTAAGAGCAAGTATCAGAGACAGAATCTGCATAGAACTTGTCCATGTTCCAAAGACATGACTCCATGGAATCCACCACCACTTAATGTCATTGGATGGCAAACCACCTCCCCAAAAAACATAGAACATAATGTCAGCTAATCCACCTATCCAGAGTATGTTTACAGTGACAATGAGTCCCAGAGAAAATCTCAGGTCCCTTTCGCTTTTACAAGAACTCAACCAATACATTAAGCCAATTGCTGCTGAAAAAACCATAAAAATAGCGTTGTAAGTAGCCCAATACTCATTAGCCCACTCATAAGAAAACTGGAGCCCATAACGATAGAGGGTTCCGTGAACGATTGAGTCCATTCTGGACATCAGACCAAAAAAAGCAAAAATCGATGCTGCTATTGAAAAACTCTTAGGAGCGCTAAGCATCTGTGTTCACTTTGTGTTTTGAAGAAAGGAAAGTGGCTGGAAATTTAAGAAAAGCTTCGACAGCTGGAATATGGCTGAAACTGATTTAGTAGTTGCTCCAAATCTGAGTCCGAACGCGCTAGGGCATGCGCTCTAGGAAGCAACACGTGGGTAAAACGAGGATTCTTCTATCGCCCCCTTAGTCTAGTGTGCGCGCGCGGATTTTTCTGGCGACCCTCTTTTGCTACATTTTGAATTTTTAGACTACTTGAGGTAATATTAAGAAGAACATCATTTGTCACAAACGACTTAGCACGTGTTGAACTCTGAAAAATGAGCGAGTTATCTTTACAAGGTTCGCCTATTGTTGCCCAATTGCAAGTATGCTGTGGCATTACTCGTTGTGTTCAATTCCAAAAAAGAGGGAAGGTGTGCACCCTCTTTTGTAGTACTGGTCTCATTCTTCGGTCGATGTATAACTGTTGGTGTAGGTGTTTTCAGAAATCGCTCTTTCGGAACAAGTCATTGTGTCTCCGCAATTCATATAGCCATTTTGGACAATGTTCAGCCAAAGTGTTACCATGTGCTATCCCCCGTGCGCTTGGTAGCCCTCACGCAAGCACTGTCAATTTGCACACCAAAATCTAAATCGGAGATTTTTTGATTTAAATCTACTGGAGATTTCAGCGTCTGACTCTGAATAGCACACGCCGAGTCTGTGATTGTTGTTGCTCTTTTCGAGAACGCGCGGGGGAAAGAAGTGCATCATTTGGAGAGGGTGCGCTCCTTGTCGCGGTCTTCCTTGCATCCATCGTTTAAGGCACGCGCGCTCGAAACCTGCAGCATTCTGGAAGACAAAGAAACAATGGCGTCCATAAAACAATCTGAAAAAGACGCCAAAGCGGGAAAAGTAAGAGACGCGCGCGCACTTCAGAGTCTGAATAACAAACTTCAAGACTTCATAATCCTCTTATAAGCGTCAGGCGTAAAGCTGGATTTGACTTGCGCGCGTGATCACACCCGGCTGTATCACCGAACGAAAGCCATTTTTTTCCCCTGCGCGCGCAAGCCCGTAACTTCTTGAAAGAGTCTTCTCTTCCTATAGACTTCTATTTGTGTGGGCGCTGTTCTCTTAAATGGGAAAATGTGAATTGTATCCACTTCTTGGCCAGAAAGAGTGTCCAGCATGCAACGAGGCTGGCGATGCCGATTGTACTGTAGACGAGATGTCTCGCAGTTGTTCGTGGAGGAAAATACTGGTTCAACCAGTACCACGTCTATACGACTTTGTCAGCCGGGAATTGTCCATGCCAACGCGTGCAAGGCTTATGTGATCACTTTCTGATGCTCAGAAATGTGAACTGTTGCTGAATCTTTTTTCTCCGTGTTGTCCATAACAGTGTTGCAGTACGGGCAGACGTTGACAAGCTTGGGCGGTTTCTGGTTGAAGTCAAGCATCACCAGCGCTTTGTTAAACCTTTTCTTACACTTGGAACACGTGACCAGCATCGACTTCTCAAGCATTTGTCGATCATTTCGTTTTCTGCATTTCATGTTTCTCACAAGATCATAAACCAACATACCGATACTCAGAACCGCAGGAACGACCATACAAACGTAGATTGCGCGGGAAACACCCCAGTAATTACTAGCCCAAGTGACACTGAACTGAAGGCCATAAGCGTATAGGTCGTGATGGACAATTCGATCTATGTTAAAGAGGAGAAACAAAGTGAAAGCAGAGCTGAATACCCAAAGAATGAGGACTATCCTAACAAGCCAGTAATCCTGTAGCAGACTCTTCTTACTCACTGAACAACCAGCTCCATCAACATCAGCCAAGCGGCGTTGTCTTGATTAAGAGTTTATGAAAAGAGAATCATAACCGAAAACCATTCGAAATTTGAATTGTCGAGCTGAACATGCTCATCGGGCGCACTGGACAGTGTGCAGAGGAAAGCGGCGAACACGGCTACAAAGTACTCGTAATGGCATTCTCTTAGTTTTCTCTGATGATTGTGTGGGTTTCTGATTCTGTTTCCGAACAAACAAGACAAGTAACTCATATTTCCAATTCAAAAAAGACTTATCTCGTCCCTGTCATAATGTGAAGTTGCAGCGGATGAGAAAGCGGAAGTGTTGTGATTGAATGAAAAGATCTTGGTCGTTGACGATGACGCTGAAGTGAGAAAGACGCTTTCTTTGATCCTAGATGAAAATGGTTACTCAGTTGAGACTGTGGAAGATGGCAAGCAAGCCATCAAAGCATGTGAAAGGCTGCCTTTTGATGTAGCCCTCATTGACATTGAGTTGCCCGACATAAAGGGAACTGAGCTCCTCCGTAGGCTGAAGGAAGAGCGCCCCAATATGATCAAGATAATCATCACAGGCTTTCCAACACTAGAGAATGCCATGAAAGTGATAAACGAGGGCGCCGATGGATACGTGTTGAAACCTTTCGACGTACAGAAGTTACTGGAGACGATCAAAAAACACGTGAATGAGAAGACTGCTGAACATGTTAGGAATTGGATGGACTTTGAAAAGGATAGCACGCGACAATCTTGCTTTGCTGAAGACAACAGCAAGCGGAAATCTTTCTTTGGAGAACCATAACCGCAAAAGCAAAGAATCTTATTTACCTTTCAACAGAAAAATCTAAGATGGAACAAGGGGCACTACGTTCTCTGAACGTTTCAAAAGACTAGCGCGCTGGTCTGTCCCGAAATTGGTGTAAAATGGTCATAATTCTTCTTTTGCCTTTCTAAGCTCGATTTGAGCTTCTTTCACCGTGGATCTTGACTGTTTTGAGAGGGACGGATTGTTGCAGCTTCGGCAGATCATGTTG
>DATEYW010000108.1:0-3936 GCA_035256045.1 Bathyarchaeia archaeon
CTAGAGAACTTCATGAGTTACGAATATGCTAGAGTACCGTTCAAACTGGGCGTTAACGTCATATGTGGACCCAACGGTTCCGGCAAATCATCCCTTCTACTTGCCATATCCGTGGCTTTGGGACAATCTTACACGGAAAGATCGAAGAAACTCAGCGATCTCATTCGCTGGGGAAAAGATCAGGCGCGAGTGACTCTGATTCTTGATAACGCGAGGAATGGCATGAATAGGCCAGTTCCAAAGTACAACAAAGACCAGATCTTTCTCACCCGTGTTTTGCGCAGAGATGGCACGTACTGGTTCTCCCTTGAAAACCGCGCAGTCACCAAAAATGATGTGGAGAGATTTCTGGGAAAGCTTGGCGTTGACCCGGACAACATACTGATCATAATGCATCAGAGCATGGTCGAACAGTTCACAGTACTCTCAACTCAGGAGAAACTGCGCATCGTTGAAGCTGCAGTTGGGCTTGAACCCTACCGAGAAAATGTTGTACAGGCTCAGAAAAAACTGACGCGCATACTCAGCCAAGAAGAATCGATGAGCAAACTCTTGGAATCTGCTCAACAGACGCTAAACTACTGGAGAGAACAATACGATCGATACCAAGAAAAGAAACAGCTACTCTCAAAGAGAAGATTTCTGGAAAGAGAGATCGCATGGGCCGAAGTTGCCAGAAAAGAGGAAACTGTAAGACTGTTGGAAAACGACAGAAAAAAACATCAAGAAGCCCTAAACGAGATCGAAGAAAAAACCAGCTCCGCAAACGATAGTCTACAGGCCCAAGAAGACGAACGCCAAAAACTGAAAGATGAATGGAGAAGACTCTTCGACGAACGTCTCGACGTCGAACGTCAAAAAGCAGGTGCATCCTCCACAATATCTCTTTACGAAGAATTGCTCAAAGAAGCATCAATGCTAGAAGCAGTCGTCAACCTGGACCAAAACGCGTCCGTCGGAAACCCACAGCCACCGAAAAAAGCTGTTCAACTGAAACTCCTCAGAAGCGAACAACTGAAGGAACTGATCCAAAACTCAAGAGAAAACTCGCCAAAACTGGACGCCGAAATCGAAAACAATCAAACCCGATCAAAAAGTTGGGAAGAAGCAACGGAAAAAGTCGGCGACCAAATTCTGAACCTTCGCATAGAGCTTGCAGTATTGAAGTATCGAGCAGAAAGCGCGCAAGCTAATCTACAGGATTTAGACGGAGCTTTCAGAGAGGCAAAAGCCCGTCTGGAAGAAACGACAAACAAGGCTGAAACCGTCGGCCCAAGAGTGGCGGCAGCAAAAGATGCCAGCGAAATTCTCGATGAGATTCGAGTGACCGAAGGACATCTGTCTGCGCTTTCAGACGTTTCTGAAGATGTAGAAAGAATGTACGAATCCTACTCAAAACTTTACCTAGAACTGAAAGAAAAAGCACAGCTAGTAGCGGAAAACCGCGAAAAAACTCTGGAAGAAGTCAGGACCAGAATGCAAGCATGGCGAACAGTCATAGAGACACTTCTGGACAGAGTTAACCTAGAATACCAGAAAACACTGACACAAGCTCAAGCCGAAGGAGGAGTCAGACTCGCCAACGGTCAGGACATAGAAGCAGCCGGCCTTGAAATCTTGGTCGGGTTCAAAGGCGGCAGACCAGTTCCTCTTGACGCATACACGCAGAGCGGCGGTGAAAGAACTACAGCAACGATGAGTTTCCTACTGGCCCTCCAGCAGCACGTACGCTCTCCATTCAGAGCCGTTGACGAGTACGACGTACACATGGACCCAAAGAACCGTGAATTGATCGCACAAATGCTCGTTGCAAGAGTCAGCGATTCCAATGCACAGTACGTCGTCATTACGCCGAGCCAGATAACCTTCACAAAAGAAGGCGTCAACATAATCACCGTGCAAAATATCGAAGGCAAATCCATAATCCGGGAGATAGCCTGATGCAGTCCAAGAAAGCTCACGAAAAACTCGGCAGAGAAAAACTTCAAAGAATAATAGAGACATGCAAGTCGGTTGAAGAAAGAGCTCTCGACCCCTTCCTGATCGACATCGAATCCAACATAGACACGGTCAGGGAATACTTTCCAGAATGGAGAGTGCCGGAAGACCTGATTCTCGATGCTGAGACTCTGCATCGCCTGGCTTCAGTGGTCAGATTGCAAAGCGAATGGGTGAAACACAGGTCAACATCACTTTACACCGACCCCTTCTTGCTTGAAGACAAGCTCAAACGAATGGAAAAAGGAGAGATTGCCAAAACCTTCCTCAAAGCTTGGCATCCGTTGATTGAATGGGAACAAATCTCCATTCACAGTCTGACCGAAGCAATGAGGTATTGGAACAATCTCATACCGATTGAAGAACGATGGAAAGAAACACCGCCGGAAAAGATTGAAATGAATTCTACTACATGGGAAGAACTTGTTCGACAGAAGATAGTGCGAGACAAAGCTTTCTCTGAAGAGATGGAAAACTTCTGGCATGAACTCAAAAAGACCATCGCAGAAAAAGGCAAGAACGGCAAGATCCGATACTGGGATTTCATCGGGGCAGACACCTATGAAGAAACCGTGGACAGAGCTTTTCTGACAAGTTTTCTTGTTACCTACGGCTACGCCACTTTGGAGATCAATCCGTTAGAAGAAGAAACCTTCTTAATCCCTTACGACAAGCCTGTGTCCAAAGCAGGAATGAAACAGCTGGTGTCAGTGCCAATATCGATTTCAGCCACAGACTGGCAGAAGTGGAAGCGAGGAGAGCTAAAATGAGCAAGAGAAAAGCCACTTACGCCAGCAAAATGAAACGAGCAACGCACATGCTGTTCTTCAAGCGTCACTCAAAGCCTGGCGTGAAAGGTTGGGAACTTCGCAAGGCTCTCGGGTCAGACTATCCGAAAGTGCTCAAGATTCTAGATGACTATTTGAAGAATCTGGATCTCGAAATTAAAACCGTGTTCGAAGAGGGCAGAACGATAGAAAAGCCATCGACAGACCAGTTGGATAGAGCCCGATTCTACGTAGCACTGCGCGGAGACCTAGTGCCCAAAGAAGCAAAAATGGTAGGCTGGAGAATAGATGACTTTGCAGGATTGGCAGTCACCATTGCCTACATAGTGTCCAAGAAAGGCAAGGCTTCAAGAGAAGAAGTAGAAACACTGCTGCGTGAAAAACTTCCAGGATGGAAAGTGGGACTGAATATTGAAAGATACATCAGATACGGATACTTGACCCAAGATGAAAGCGGTCAGATCTACTTAGATTGGAGGACCCGAGCAGAGGTTGACCAGAAAGCCCTAGTAGATGGAATCTTGTCATTTTCAAAATAGTCATATCGCGCGCGCGGAGTTATGAGCGTGGGATTCGCATCAGAAATTTGGGCCGTTAGCCTACCCCCAAGAAGTGTCGTACTGCCAGCCAACCGTTTACCAGGACAGTCAAGGCCAAAGCCACGAGGTTCATCCATTTCAGAAGACTTGAATTGGCTGCCGCCATTTGGACCCTCCACTGGTTTTCTCTTTACTACCTATATAAAAACTTTGAAATCTCGCATCTCCGCAGAAGCAGGGAAGCATAATCTATCTAACTCTATCTAACCTGCAGACCGGTCAGGCACAACACGACGAGCGCGTACTACTTCCGTATCCTGTGGTAGACAAAAGCCACAGCGTCGACAATTATCAGAATTGCCAAAATCAGCAGGGGGCTTCCTAAGAACCCAGTTGCAAAGGAATCCTCTGCAGCCCAAACTTCTGTGACAAGACCTGGCAATAGAAGCAGAACCCAAAAACTCAACCTGGTGAGCAGTTTCATTTTGTAAGCCTTTTTCAATGCTAGGTTATGCTGACGTTCTGAATGTCAAAATATCTCTTTGCCAAAAACCGAAGTCTCTCAGCATTTCTGCCGTTCTTTCCTATCGCAACACCTTTGTCCTTCGGGT
>DATEYW010000109.1:0-3461 GCA_035256045.1 Bathyarchaeia archaeon
CTGGCGATGGGCAACCCGACCTTTGGAGAATTCGGAGGCCTGTTCTTTGCACCTTGGCAGTGGTTAGTCGCGTTGTTCTTCGGTCTGGTCTTGATAATAACTGTGCCAGTCTATTTGCTGTTGGTTCTTTGGTCCTTCGTATCCCGATCGGATAATACATAGAAGTGCCAAGGAAAACCACGCTTTCCCTCTTATTGCTAAAATGCAGTTTTTTGTTCCAGTCCAAAAGATGTTCTGAAGCTGCTATCTTTCTCTACAAGTATTCTTTGCTAGTTGTTCCGATTGTAAGCTGGCGACATGCTGCAGTCTGACTGGAAGAATACTTTTCGCAAGGATGCAAGCGAAGGACAGATTTCTAGATGTGCGGATGAGCTATCACAGTGTAGGTTGTCTTGCGTCTTCGTCTTCTGCGTATTCTATCAGACCATAGAACAAGAAACACCGAAATTATGCCCATGAGTGCGCCTATGATTATCACTATCCACAGAATCAGCCATTCTGGAGTTGGGAACAACGGTGGATAGGGCAAAATTGTGACCGTTCCGTCAAGAAAAGTGTTGTCGGCTAAACGTGTTTCGCCTTCGACTTTTTCGGCTAAGGCGCTGATGACGTATTTCAGTGGAAACACGCCGCTGGTGTTCCATTTGAACGTCAGAAGAATCTCCGTTGACGGTGCTAGGTTGTACACTGGCTTTCTGTCGATCAGAACATGGTCATAGTAGACTCTTACATAGAAGGACTCATTGTAGATTCCGTTGTTTCTCACCGTAACATCGATTGTAACAATTTGTCCTGCCTTCACAATAGTTGGCGACGGAACGACATTGGTGACTGCAATATCGTGGACGTCTGAAGGTTGGATTTCAGATACTATTTCGACAAATCCGTCAACAAAAGTGTTGTCCGAAGGCGTTGGATCTTCAGGAAGCGGCGCAGAAGCGCTTATCCGATAAACACATGGTTTCGCCGAACTTGTGTCCCAGAGAAATGTGAGGTTGTTCTGAATCAGCGGGGCAAGCTGCACGACTTGGCGAGTCCCAATCAATGTTGCATTGCGGTAAACGCTGAGGTCGAATGTTTCAAACTGAGTCCCTTGGTTCAGCACAGTCACGTTCATGTTTACTGTCTCGCCGACAGTCACTTGGGTTTTTGACACAGATACGTCTGTAACTGCAATGTCTCTGACTCCTGTGATTATCGTGAACGTCGTGTAGATTGCTGGACTGTAAAGCGTGCCACCTTGATCAGGCGGCGCGGTAAAAGGCGCAGCAGACGCGTTTGCAAGCCCAGTTTCTGCCGAAAAGGGGATCGACGAGTTTGCTTTCACATTAGTGTTTCCAGGTTGAAATAGCATGTTTTCCATTTGAACATGGATAATCGGGTGTTGTTCTGAATCTTGAACGTCAATTTTGATCGTTGCCAACTTCGGCGTTCTGGCAATGTTTTGTACTGTTAGGTTGAAGACTATCGGCGCTTGTCTTGCGAAAATTGTTTGCGGATTGAGCTGAGAGCTTAATGTGGCGATTTCTATGATGCTGACTATCCATCCGACTCTGAAAGTCAGCGTGTCAACAACGACTTGTTCTGCAATTTGCGCCGTGGCAAAGGCGATCCATTGACCAAAAATCGCTTTTTCGGGGGTTTGGGAAGGCCATGGAAGCCTGAACGAAAATTCAGTTGTCCCGTTTTCGTCTGTGGTTCCTGAACCCACGATAGTGATGTTTTGGAATTGGTTCGGTGGTCCATTTATTTGGAAGGCAACGAGTTTGCCAGCAACCGCGGCGTCGTTATATGTGGCTAGGGCAAAAAGTACAACCAGTTCTTGAGGCTCATAAGTGTCCGCTGACTGGTTTGCACCTCTCCCGTTGAATGGCGTTTGGTTAGTGTAGAGATCTATCGCAACTCCTGTCTGAGCCGCGACTGACGTCAATCTCGTGCATGGAAAAAGCGAAAACACTAGAAAGCTAGCTATCATCAGGCCTAAGAAAACTGTGCAGTGCGCCTTCTCCCTTCTCCTCCACATTGTTCTTTCCTTCGTGATATGGCATCTACGAAACAGACATTTGAGCCTTGGATGCTATCGTATCTTATCTAAACGAGCTTCTCCTGCTCTCCATGGAAGATTTGAGATAACGCCCTATTTAGACTGTTATGGAATACTATTCTAGTCAGTTTCGCGTGATGCATTGCCTTCACTTACTTTGATGTTTTCTCGGTACAAAAGGCGTGTTTCATATATGAAATATGTCGCAGCAGAAAATATGTTGCCTTCTTCCATCTGAAAGAGTGGTACATAACACATAAATCAATCACACAGCTCTACTGAATTTGGGAAAAAAGACTTGAGTCTCGAAGAAATAGAAGCCTTCGCCAATTCATTGAAAACATGCCCAAAATGCGGCTCAAACGAAGGATTCTGGCTTGCGGCCAATCGCGAAAAAAGCTACGCTCAATGCAAACATTGTGGCGCTATATTGGAGTTCTGCGAGGTCCTGTCCTATTCAGACAGCCCCAAACCTCCGGCAAAGAATGATTCAAAACACACTTTCAGAAAGTTGAGATTCTGATTCAAGAGAACTTAAAATTGTGAACGATCATCAACCCCTTCAGAGTTGATGACCGCCTTCTCCTTTTCTCCTTCTCAGGTCAAGAACTCACTACCATCAATCGATATTAAAACACTTGCTGCCTTACCAAACATATGTCATGTTTCAACGTATGCCCGTTTCTGTTTCATTTCAAAACGAACAAATCTGTTTTCTGGCACTCAAAGATGCAAACAATGTGAATCGAGAATATCCGGAGTCCACAGGCTGGCTTAGAGTCCGGTGAGTCTATTTCTAGCGGCGCTTGTTTCAAAACGAAGTCGAACAGCTTCGGAGGAACACAATTTCCAAGAGAAGTGTGTCTCTAGCAAGTACAGTCACAGAAAAAAGAAATGCGTCCCTTTTTTTGGGGAGCGCACTATTGAGTTGGTTTGGTAGGTTGTGTCTGTTGCTTGGGTTTTTGCGTCATTGCGACAATGCTGTAAATGATCCAGGCTATTACTCCGTAAACTACACCATTGAACACTGCTTCTATGAGTGTTGTTGCCTGTATCCCTAATACGGGATAGTCTGTAGCTGGAACGTTGAGAGCGCCGTAAATCTGCTTGCCCGGTGGCAGATCAGGATACGCCAAAGTTGCTGCGAAGAGTACGATGAAGACGGCGAGAAATACCAATGCACCTTTCAATTCGTTTTGTCTCCTTTTCTAATGCATAGCATTTATTGAAATGGCTTCAAATAAAAGCGTATTGCCAAACTGCATTCTCTCTACAACTGTCCACAATTGTTTTCGCCAGAATACTCACGTCTGCAGGGAAAGGCTAACAAAAGGTGGCGTATTCTGAAAGGTGAACTTTCAAAGATCTCTGACTAAAGCTAATATATCTGTTTCAAGTTTTCTGTTGTGGTCGTATT
>DATEYW010000110.1:0-5023 GCA_035256045.1 Bathyarchaeia archaeon
AGCAGGGGTCGTACTGCAACTGAACAAAAACAGCTACACCTTAGGCGAAAACATTGAAGGCACGTTAGTAGCAACGTCAAGTGAAGAGTTTGACTGCAAGGAAATACGACTTGAATTTCAGTGCATCGAAAAGAAAAAGAGAATGGCCCTTCAATACGACGCCACGGCCAAACGCGAAGTCCTGAGACAAGTGGAGGATTCCGCCGACTTGTGGTCGGCCAAACCTAGCTTGAGTGGCCCATTGCATCTGACGGCTGGGTTCTCACAGAATTTTCCTTTGAATTTGAACATCCCGGCGGGAGGAAGACCTACCTTTCACAGTGTTGACCAAAACGTTACATGGCCATTGAAAGGGGTGATGGCAGTTGAAGGAAGACCTGACGTAACAAGCACGACTATTGAAATTCAGGTTTCTGCACCTAGCGCGTCCCCAGTGATAAGGGAAAAGGAGATCGTTCGCGAAGTTGTCATGATTCCATGCAAGTACTGTGGAGCGCTAATGCCCCAGACTGAAACGGTATGCCCCAACTGTGGAGCCAAGAGAACCGGATAGCTGCGCGCATGTAGAAGTCGTTTCTGCTGCGGCAAAAGTTATATCAAAACGAAAGTCATTCACAGTCAACTATCTAGGAGAGAGAACCCATTTGGACATAATTATCTGCGCAAAACACGTGCCAGAAACAGCCGAGGCAGAACTCAAAATAGACCCAACGGGAAAGAACATCGACAAAACAGGATTGGTCTTTGACATCAACGAATCGGACGACTATGCGCTGGAAGAAGCAGTGCGTTTGAAGGAAAAGCAAGGCGGAATGGTAACAGCCATAACTGTGGGGGGTGACGATTCAGACAGCACCCTTAGAAAATGTATGGCCAGAGGAGCGGACAAGGCGATAAGGATGACTGACCCGAAATTCAGCGGGTCTGACGGCTTTGCAGTAGCAAAAATCCTTCACAGCGCGATAAAGAACTTGCACTACGACCTGATTCTGACGGGAACACAGGCTGCCGACGATGGCAGCAGCATGGTCGGGCCGATCCTCGCAGAACTGCTCAAAATTCCTCACGTTACGATGGTCAAGAAAATAGAACTTGGTGCAGGCGTCGCCAAGGTGAACCGTGAACTTGAAGGCGGACTGGAAGAACAGATAGAAATCAAACTGCCAGCCGTCTTTTCAGTGCAGACCGGAATAAATGAGCCACGCTACGTTTCGATCATGGGAATACGAAAAGCCATGCAAAAAGAAATAAAAATCATGACTCTTTCAGACACAGGCCTAGCCGAAAACGATGTCGGTCCAGCAGGTTCATGGATCGCAGTGGAAAAAATGTACGTTCCACCAGTCGAAAAACAAGCAGAATTCCTGAAGGGAAGCCCAGAGGAGGCCGCAGCCAAGGTTGCTGAAATCCTCAAAGCCAAGGGGTTGATCTAGAATGACAGAAATCTTTGTCCTCGCTGAACACAGGCAAGGAGAACTCAGAGACGTAACATATGAAATGCTCACGAAAGCCCGCGAAATCGCAGCCAAGATAGGTGCCGAAGTCACCGCACTCCTTCTTGGCAAGGACGTCAAAGATTACGCAAAGGGACTCGCAGAGTATGCGAAGTCTGTCCTACTCGTCGAAGACGCGAGACTTGAAAACTTCAACTCTGAAGCGTATAGAAAGATCCTGGCAAAATTGATAGCAGAACGCAAACCGATACTGGTCATGATGGGGCATACCTCGTATGGCGTTGACCTTGCTCCCAGACTCGCAACGGCGTTGAACCTGCCACTAGCGACAGACTGCATAGATCTTGCAGTCGAAGGTGACGGTCTCAAGGTTACTAGACAGATGTTCGGCGGAAAAGTAAACGTCAATGTTGTGGTCCGCAAGGCCGAAACCTATGTTGCGACAGTCCGCCAAGCAACCTTTCCACCTCAAAAACCGACACCTCCAGAGAATGGACAAATTACTGTCATACCATCGCCTCTAACGGAGGAAATCCAGGAAAAGAAGTTCTTACAGTTCGTCCTCCCGCCGCCAGGCGGTCTCGACATAACAGCCGCAGAAAAACTCATCGGCATTGGAAGAGGAATAAAAGATTCAGCCAACATACCGTTGGTTGAGGAATTGGCAAAGATGATTGGCGCAGTTGTTTCATGTTCGCGACCAATCGTTGACAAAGGCTGGCTCCCAACAGATCGCCAGGTCGGGACTTCGGGAAAAACAGTGAAACCCAAGCTTTACTTGGCCTTAGGCATAAGCGGAGCTTTCCAACACATATTGGGAATGAAAAGCTCAGACCTCATTATAGCCGTAAACAAAGATCCCAAAGCACCTATCTTCAGCTTCGCCGACTATGGCATTGTCGACGATCTTTTCAAAGTGGTGCCCGCCTTGAAGAATAAAGTTACGGAGATCAAAACGAAAAAGGCATAGAATAGTGGAGGAAGAAGATTTTGGAATTTGGATTGAATGATGAACAGAAAGAGATTCTGAAAGCCGCAAAAGAATTCTGCACCAAAGAATTCACACCGGAATGTGCGTTAGAGTTTGATCAGAAGGAAGAGTTCCCCTCAGCCATATACAAGAAGGCCGCACAGCTGGGTTTCACAAGCATGAGAATACCGCAGGAGTATAATGGACAAGGATACGGCATCTTCGAAGACTGCCTCGTGGTTGAAGAACTCTGCAGAGCAGACCCCGGCCTCGGCGTTGCAGTCTCGCTTGGAAGCCTGATGATCCCAGACGTATTGTTGAAACACGGCACCGAAGAACAGAAAAAGAAGTACATCCCCCCTCTCGCCAGAGGAGACAAACTCGCTGCAGCCGCATTCACCGAACCAGAACACGGAAGCGACATCACGAGAATGGACTCCACGGCCGTAAAAACTGGAAATGAATGGACGATAAACGGTGCAAAAGAATTCATAACCAACGCTCCTATCGCAGATACTTTCATCGTCCTCTGCCAGAGCGATCCAAAAGCGCAACCACCACATCGAGGACAAAGCCTCTTCATCGCGGAAAAAGGAATGCCCGGACTGGAGACAACCAAACTGCACGGAAAAATGGGCATCAGACCTTGTACGACGGGCTCGGTTGCCATGTGCGATCTAAGAGTCCCTGAAACAAACGTGATCGGAGAACAGGGAAAAGGCTTCTACTATACGCTTGAACTTTTCGACGGAACCCGCATAACTGTCGCAGCACAAGCAGTCGGAACGGCGCAAGGCGCATTTGAGCGCGCACTTGCGTACGCGAAAACTAGGAAGCAGTTCGGCCAGACTATAATCAACTTCCAAGGCGTAGGTTTCAAGCTGGCAGAGATGGCGTGGAAAGTAGAATCAGCTAGGCTGATGATGTACAAGGCGGCATGGCATTACGACAAAGAGAAACCTAGCCCGATAGCAACGTCAATGGCCAAAGCCTATGCAAGCCGAGTCGCAATGGAAGTCACGGACGACGCGATACAGATCTTCGGAGGCTACGGTTACTTGGCAGACTACCATGTTGAACGCTACCATCGATGTGCGAAAATAACTGAGATCTATGAAGGAACAAGCGAAATACAGAAAATGACAATTGCCAACTATCTGATGAAACAACAGTAACAGATTTTCCACATTTCTCTTTTATTTTCAGCACGCTTCAAAACCAGACTCAAAAGTTTTATTACGTTTCAATCCTTGACTAATCCTAAGGAGAACCATTTTGACAATCGAGAAGCTGAAGAAAACAGCCATTGTCGGTTCTGGGTCAATGGGACACGGTATAGCAGAAATGCTTGCTATGAACGGAATCGAAGTCACGATGATAGACATAAACGATGAACTCCTCCAGAAAGCCAAGGAGAAAATCAAATGGAGTCTGGACAAGTTCGTCGAGAAGAAACGTATCCGTCCAGAAGACGCCGAAGCAGCGATGGCAAGAATTCATACGACGACAAGCTATGAACAGGCAGCAAAGGACATCGACCTAGCGGTGGAAGCAGTCCCCGAAAACATAGATCTGAAAAGAAAGGTGTTCTCGACTCTCGACTCATTTGCACCGCCGCAGGCGATATTCGCATCTAATACATCGACGCTGAGCATAACGGAAATGGGAAAAGCAACAAAACGCCCAGACAAAATCGCGGGAATGCACTTCTTCAACCCACCGCTCATGATGGCCCTGGTCGAAGTCATAAAGGGAGACAACACAAGCCAAGAAACCGTGACAACGCTCTATGAACTAGCAAAAAAGCTTGGAAAAACACCGATAATCGTGCGAAAAGACGTCCGAGGGTTCATAGTCAACCGCGTCTTGGGAGTCGTGTTCAACGAGGCTTTCTGGGCGTTTCAGCGTGGAGAAGCAACGAAGGAAGGCATAGACTCGTCGGTCAAATACACAGGCGGGTTCCCGATGGGATGGTTCGAACTGGCTGATTTCGTTGGTTTGGACATAGCATATGAAGTTGGCAGAATATTGTATGAGGCGTATGGTGAACGCTTCAAACCATGTGAAGAAGTCATTGAACCACTTGTAAAGGAGCACAAGTTGGGGCAAAAGACGGGCACGGGTTTCTACGACTGGACAAAAGGAAGACCTAGAATACCCTTCAACATGCTCGACGAGTACGACGTTGAAAGATCATGGGTGGTCGCCGCGAACGAAGCAGCCTGGCTAGTTCATGATGACGCTGCAAACCCAGAAGACATTGATGCTGGAATGAAGTTGGGCACGTTCTGGCCTTCAGGACCCTGCGAATATGCTGACCGCATGGGTTTGGATGTTGTCGTAAACAAACTTAAAGGACTAGCTACCAAATATAGTATGGAAATGTACAAGCCTTGTCCTCTGCTCGAAGAGTATGTGAGCAAAGGGTGGACTGGCAAGAAAGTCGGAAAGGGGTTGTACAAATGAACTTTGATTTGAATGAAGAACAGACTCACATCAAAAGCGCTGTCAGAGAATTCTGTGTGAAAGAGTTCAAACCCGAATTGGCGTTGGAGTTGGACAAGAAAGAAGAGTACCCGATGGAACTTTTCAAGAAAGC
>DATEYW010000111.1:0-2602 GCA_035256045.1 Bathyarchaeia archaeon
GGACCTGGAACCACTGTGAAAGAAATCGCCGATGTTCTGGGAGTCAGAAAGACCGTTCTAGGTGTCGACGTTTGCCGCAATGGAAAGGAGACTCTTGATGTTGATGAAAAACAGATTCTGAGCCTGGTAGACAACTGGGAAAACACTTGGATTCTCCTCTCACCGATCGGACATCAGGGCATTCTGCTTGGAAGAGGAAATCAACAGATTAGTCCGAACGTAATAAAACGCGTTGGGAAAGCGAGATTGATAGTTGCAGCAACGAAAGGCAAGCTTCAAAGCATTGACGGAAAACTCCTGAGGGTCGATACAGGCGATGTTGAGACAGATGGCATGCTTAAGGGATACATCAAGGTGGTCACAGACTACAAAGAATGGAGAATGGTTAAAGTTGTCTAGTATGCCGCCTACGATCCGAACTTTTCCGTTTTGCCGATCAGACTCATTAGAGTCGACATGAGATCGATGCCTCTTATCCTGTTGAGACCGCCGTTCGCGCATGTTCTCTCTCCGAATTCCATGATGTCGTCGCAGCGAACGTCAGGTCCGACGATCGCCACTGGAACCGGATCACCCTCGTGATTTCTGGTTCGCGAGGAGGTCGTGTGATCTGCAGTGAGTGCCAGATAGGTTGACTCCATTTTAACATGTTCAATCAGGTAGCCAAGCATGGAATCTATCTTCTCTAAGACTTCAACCTTGAGCCTGACGTTGCCATCATGGCTAGCCGCATCAGCCGCCTTTACGTGCAGTAACACAAAGTCATTGGTCTTCAGAGCTTCTGAAGCCGCTCTTGCTTTAGCCACGTAATCAGTTTGCGTGGTGCCAGTAGCACCGTCAACATCGATCAATTTCATCCCTGCGGCCGTGCAAACGCCCCTTATGAGTGAAACTGCTGCAACACATGCAGTTTTCACACCATACTTCTCTCGAAGCGAAGGAATTTGCGGAAGCGTTCCTGCGCCTCTGAACAGAACGATATTTGCTGCTTGCAGCCCTCGTTCAACTCTTTTCCTGTTGACTGGATCCTCTTTCAAAACCTCGTGAAACCTTCGTGTCAAAGCATTCATGATCGCTGCGGTTCGTCTGGCTTCTTCAGTCGCATCAAAAGGCTTGACTTCCAAAACTTTTCTTCCGGTAGACACAGGATCGGATGCGCTAACAGCGGCAGACAGCTTAGGTCCGCGGACAACAAGAGCTGCTCGATGTTGAACGGCGTTTTTGAACGTGAACTTGATGTCTGGAAATTCGGAAAGCCTAACATTCTGGAGTTTCGAAGAGAGTTTGGAGGCTTCTTCGTTAGCGATTCTTCCTGCACGTCTGTCCAAGACGACCATTTCTTCGTCAACTGTCGCGAAGTTGCATCTGAATGCCACGTCCCCAGGAAAGACTTGGATGTTTAGACCCAATGCTTCAAGGGCTCCTCTTCCAGTGTAGAATTTTGAAGGGTCGTATCCGAGCATGGCGAGCGTGGAAGTGTCGCTTCCTGGCGGTATGCCAGGGGCTATAGGGTCGATTATTCCGTTTACTCCCTTTGTCGCAACGTGGTTCATGGCAGGTCTGTTGGCTACTTCAAGCGGGGTCTTCCACCCTAACTCTTTCACCGGCCTGTCGGCCATTCCGTCTGCGATTACCAAGATTGCTTTGGAACTCATCGTGACCCTTTCCTATCACTTGTCAGTCGGGGTTAAAATCATTATGCACGGGCAGGCGAGAACATTTTATCAAGAAAATGTTTAATAGTTTCTTCATCAGTCTTGTTGCGAGTGGTTGAAATGGGCGACTGTCTTCCACATCACTGAATTCTTGGGGAAACCAGCTCATTTCACGGAAGATGCCACGGTAGTATTATATGCAACCTGTAGAAAACAGAGGAGAGATTTGAATGGCTAGACCAGATAATACTAATGAGAAGACCATCTCAAGAGAGAAATGGAGCAGACATTTCGGCAAATGGTTTAGAAAAGTGCTGATTGAAGGGAGAATTCTAGACTATCGATATCCGATTAAAGGACTCGCAGTTTGGCTCCCGTATGGTTTCAAAATACGTGAGAACGTTTTCAGAGTAATTCGAAACCAACTGGACTCCACTGGGCACAGTGAAACTCTGTTTCCACTTCTTATTCCAGAAACTTCTCTGCAAAAAGAGGCAGAACACGTTGAAGGATTTGAAGCGCAAGTATTCTGGGTGACTCAAGGTGGCGATAAACAGTTAAAGACACGACTGGCCCTGAGACCAACTAGTGAAACCATAATAGGTCCTATGCTGCACTTGTGGATTCGCTCTTTCACCGATCTGCCGTTGAAGCTCTACCAGATAGTCACTGTTTTCAGGTTCGAAACGAAGGCTACGAGACCGATCCTGAGGATGCGAGAGTTTGACTTCAAAGAGGCACACACTGCGCACGCCAGTGAGGCGGACGCTGAAGCGGAAGTCAGGGAGGAGATTGACAATTACAAGAAAATCTTCAGCGAAATATGCGTTGCATATCGCATATCGAGAAGACCAGAATGGGACAAGTTTGCGGGGGCGAAATATACAACAGCTTTTGACATGATATGTCCTGACGGTAGAACGTTGCAGATTGGAACGGTACATCAC
>DATEYW010000112.1:0-3190 GCA_035256045.1 Bathyarchaeia archaeon
CCATAATAATGGAGGAACCCACCACACATTTGGATGAGCAAAGAAGAAAAGAGCTTGTTAACATCCTCAGCTCCTTCTTTAGAGAGGGCGGCAGAATAATACCCCAAATGCTCATAGTCACGCACCATAGCGAAATAGAAGACGTTGCAGACATAATATACAATGTCAAAAAACAAGAAGACTACTCAATTGCGGAGAAGAATACAATACAACAATGAACGCGAACCAAACTCGCCAAATATTTGACGCTCGCCCAAAATCTTTGGAAAGCGCAAACAGGGTTGGATGATTTTCTATAGGAATGGACGATGAGGAAATCATGGTGAGGGTCAGAGCTCAGGTCTTGGTTGGTGGCAGGGTTCAAGGGGTTTTCTTTAGGTTAGAAACTCAAGACGAAGCGAGAAGAAATAATGTCACTGGTTGGGTGCAAAACCTTCCTGATGGAAGGGTTGAAGCATCTTTCGAAGGAGAAAAAGCTAACGTTGATAAGTTGATCGAGTTCTGCAGGAGGGGTCCTCCCGGAGCCAGGGTCACTAACATCGAAGTTTCTTGGGAAAAACCCACAGCAGAATTCAACAACTTTGTGATACGCTATTAATATTTGAGACTGTGTCAGAAATCAAACACAATTACTTTGCTTTGGGCACTTCGTCAGCCTTGTCGTTGTTATGGCTAATAGGTGCCTCCTTTTTTTCTTCCTGTTTTGCTTCTTCCCACGCTATTACTCAGTGGAACTGTGTGATCTCTGGTCCAAGAATGTTCAAAAATCGCCTCATGTTGTAGGCCAGCATTGTGAAGCCGACTTCTCCATTCACTTTTTTGAGCCCCCTGAGCAAAAGATATCCCTGGTTGAAGGCTCTTTTCATCGTTCCAAACGGGTGTTCTACGATTTTCTTCCTCATGGCCAGCTTCTCAGGTTCCCGTTTGATCCTTTCCTTCATCTCGTCGACAACGTCCGCGTATTCCCACCGCCACACAGTCCTTCCATGCTTGTCCAACGTGCACCTTGTCAAAAAGAATTCGCAAGCAAAGCACGCATTCGACTTCGACTTGTACCCTTTCAGTCTCCTCCCGTGTGAATCATCGACACGCTTAAACTCTAACCTGTTACCAGCGGGACAAACAAACATGTCTGTGGCTTTATCATACACAAATTTGTCGTTGGCGAACTCGCGGGTTGGGACGCCCCTCTTCTTGACTTGGAAAACACCGTACCTTCTCTGTTCGGGAACGTAAGGAGTAACTCCGTTGTCAACGCACTCTTTGATCTCCAGGCAGTTGAAGAAGCCCTTATCCGCTATCGCTTCAAGCTTCTCCACGCCAAGCGTCTCTTTCGCTTCAATGGCGATCATGCTAAGCTCAGATTTGTCAACAGCAGCGTTCGTAACGTTATAATCCACTATCAGATGGTTCTTAGCGTCTACAGCAACATGGCTGTTGTAGCAAGGTTCGACTGCCCCATGGTTCCTCATAAACCTGCTATCTGGATCAACCATGGATACCTCGTTCAGTCCAGACTCCTTGAGCTTGGCCAAAATCTCAGTGCACTCGTCCTTGCTTTTCAGAAGCTTCTTGACTTTCTCCTGTAGCAATTCGGCATCTTTGGATTTGCACTTCTCGTCTTTGCGATCCTGTGCTTCCATTTCCCTGATGTACTCTGAAACGCGCTCGTCAATGACTTTAAGCCTGTACGCGAGCATCTTCCGGTTGTAGCTTTTATCTCGGGAGTTTACTGCCTTGAACTTCACCCCATCAACAGCGACAAGCTTGGCTCCGTAGAGGCCGAGGCCCATGCATAGCTTAACGAACTCTTTGAAAACGCCCTTGACGCAGTCAACGTTTTCTCTGCGAAATTCCGCTATAGTCTTGAAGTCTGGCGTGAGCTTTCTCATGAGAAACATGACCTCAACGTTCCGGTAGCACTCACGCTCCAGCTTTCTGCTGGAACGCACCTGATTCAGGTAACCATACACGTATAGTTTGAGAAGGTCTGAAGGATCATATGACGGTCTTCCCAACCCGCTGGGCACTGCATGTTTGAAGCCGAGCTTCTCCAGGTTGAGGCTGTCAACAAACGCATCTATGAACCTGACCGGATTGTCCCTGCCAACGTATCCTTCCAGGGTGTCTGGAAAAAGTGCAGTCTGGTCTCGGTTAAGCCCGGCGACGTGCTCACTCATCTCCGCCGTCCCCTCCAGAAGATGCAGACTCGAGGTTTAGCTGGGGTTGCGCTGGCTCATCTGTTATGACGAGGTAGACTGTTTTGCCCAGGTACTCTTTTGGGCAGGTTACTTTGGCGCCAGTTCCATAAGCTGTGACGTGTCTTTTCATGAAACCGATGACGCCGGCAACCTCAATTCTTGTTGCAGGCTGAAAAACAACTTTCCGAGGCATAATATAGCTTTTATCATCCAACTATACATATAAGCTTTAAGACTTTTCACACAGTCTCAATTATTAACATAATAGGTAAAAAAAACAATAGATTGAACCAAGAGAACCTATTCTTTCGGTAGCGCGTGTTATATCGTGGGAAGTTTGTTTGATCCAGAAACTGGGGCTGACTACAAAAAGCTGGTATGGAAAGATAGTGGTTTGAACATAGTTGAATCACTGGAATTATTAGCAAAAAAAGTCACAGAACATGCGAAAGAAACTGCTAGAGTTCATAAAAAAATCCAGCAACCCTAATTAGAATTGAATGTTATAGTTGAAGAAGGTGACAAGGAAGTGAAAAAATGAAGTGTCCGTATTGCCCAAAAGAATACAAAACAGAACAAAGTTTGAAAGATCATGTGAATGCGAATCATTGGAAATTGGAAAAGGAAGTCAAAAAATGAGTTCTAATCTAAGCAAAAAAGAACAGGCACTAGGAGAAATACCACTTCAAAAGTTAAAGCCAATACTAGATGAGACATGGAAGTGACAAAATGAGTGGCAAAAACCGCAAGAGACTGGTAGGAATAATCGAAGATAGCTGGTATGCTGGTCTCAGAAAAGAGGACAGAGACAGAGTTGTTGAACTGGCAAAATCAGAAGGAATCTCCGAACTGCAAGCTAGGAGAAAACTTGGAATTTGAGGGATCGACAAAAAATTGAGTTGTTGCGGAGTGAAGTCATAGATCGGAAGGGGGTGAAAAAAACGCTGGCAGAAATAATGAGAAGTGTTGAACCTGAAAATGTGAAGGTG
>DATEYW010000113.1:0-7156 GCA_035256045.1 Bathyarchaeia archaeon
CGGAGTGAAAATCGCCGAAACGTACGAGTACGTGTGCAGCAAGCCCGGGCAGGACATGATAAGAAACAACATCAAAGAAAACAAACTCAACCGCATCATCGTAGCCTCATGCTCACCAAGAATGCACCTCGAAACCTTCAGAGAAGCCGCCAAGCACGCGGGACTCAACCCATACCAACTCGACATGGCCAACATACGCGAACAATGCAGCTGGGTTCACAGCAACAAGGAACAGGCTACACAGAAGGCTATAGCCCTCATCAGCGGATTAGTAGCACGGGCACGCTATTTAGAGCCCTTGGAAGCGAGAAGTCTACCGCTTAACAAAAATGTCCTTGTAGTAGGCGGCGGCATCGCGGGAATCCTAACTTCCATCGAACTAGCAGACAAAGGCTACAAAGTCCACTTAGTCGAAAGAAACCCAAGCATTGGCGGACACATGGCGCAGCTGAGCAAAACCTTCCCAACACTAGATTGCTCTCAATGCATTCTGACTCCAAAAATGGTTTACGTGTCCCAACATCCCAACATAGAAATCATCACGATGGCAGAACCCTTAGCGATTGAGGGGTCGCCTGGCAACTACAAGGTTCTAGTCAAAGTCAAGCCCAGATACGTTAACGCTGAAAGATGTATTTCGTGCGGTGAATGTGCGCGTGTCTGCCCAGTTAAGAAGCCTAGCAAGTTTGAAGAAGAGTTAACGCAGGAAAAGGCTATCTATTTGCCCTTCAAGCAAGCCGTGCCCAACACTTTCTTGATAGACAAAGGCGTTTGTCTTTACTTCAACAAAGGCATCTGCAGAGTATGCGAACGCTTCTGCAAGGGCAAAGCAATAGATTTTGAGCAGAAAGAGAAAATCATCGAGCTAAATGTCGGCGCCATAATCACCTGCACGGGCTATCAGCAACTCACTCCTGAATTGTCAAAGAGCATTCTTGAAGGGTTCAACGTCTTCAGTCCATACAGTTATGGGTTGCATCCAGACATTGTAACGAACCTGCAGTTTGAACGCCTCATGCTGCAAGGCTTACACAGACCGTCTGACGGAAAACCACCTAAGAAAGTAGCGTTCATTCTTTGCGTGGGTAGCCGAATGGACAAAGGCATACGTTATTGCTGCAAAATAGGCTGTATGAACGCTATTAAACACTCTCTTCTGCTCTTAAAACAAGTTCCAGATGCCGAGCCTTGGTTGTTCTATACTGACATCCGTGCTCACGGTAAGGGCTATGAGGAGTTCTATCTTTATGCAAGAGAACATGGCGTGAAATTCATTCGAGGTAGAGCGGCGGAAGTCATACCAAACGGCGACAAAGTAATCGTAAGAGCCGAAGACACCGTTCTTGGAAGACAGATTGAAGAAGCATTTGACTTAGTAGTCCTAAGCCCAGCACTGCTTCCGAACGCTGGTTCGCAAGAATTGGCCAGAATGTTCAGTATAGATGTCGGACCTGACGGTTTTCTGTTGGAGAGGCACCACAAACTGAGACCAGTGGACACAAAAATGGAAGGCATCTACCTAGCAGGATGCGCCGTTGGACCCAAAGACATCAGAGAAACCACAATTGAGTCTATGGCGACTGCCTCTAAGGTTGCGACTTTTCTGGGAAAAGGCGAGATTGCCGTGTCGCCAGAGAAGGCACACATTATTCCTGAGAAATGTAATGCATGTGGCGCATGCATTATGGTTTGTCCCACAAAGGCAATAACCGCCAGAAAGAAAGGCGTCGAGATAAACTCAATTTCGTGCATCGGTTGCGGTATCTGCGTGCCCAAGTGTCCAACGGAAGCCATTGACCTGAAGAATTCCACTGATGATCAGTTGACGGCGCAGATTCAGGCAACATGCCAAGAAGACGGTAACCAGCCTAGAATTTTGGCTTTTCTCGAGAAGACGACAGCTTATGGTTCTGCGGATTTGGCAGGGCAGACGAGAGTAAGCTACACACCTTATGTGAGAGTCATAAACGTTCCGAGTGCTGGGCGAGTCGGAGTGAAGCATGTGATGCAAGCGTTTGCTGCTGGTGCTGATGGAATAATATTCATCGAAGGCGACGACAGCCCATTCCGAGAAGACCTCATCAGAGACCACGTAAACGAGTTGAAGAAACAAATGGGCAAGTTTGGCATCGAATCGCTAAGATTGACATCAACGACCACAACTCTGCCCCAGTATGATAAAGTGGTCAACCTTTTCGAAATCTTCAGCCAAAGAATTGAAAAACTCGGACGGTTGGCAGAAGAAAAACGAAAGAAAGTATGCGAACAGCTAGGAGGCAATTGATATGAAGAATAATCACCCCCGTCAAATTACAGAAGAAGTCACTAACGCGCCATTCTTGGAAGAAATCAAAAAAACGCCGGCTGGCAAGAAAATACTTGACTGTATTCAGTGCGGAGTTTGCGCTGGCTCGTGCCACGCTAGGTTCGCCATGGACCACAGCCCCATGCAGATTATCAAGATGGTCCATTTAGGATTAAAAGACGATGTTCTCGCGAGTTCTACTATTTGGATATGCGCCTCCTGCTACACATGCACGTCGCGTTGTCCGCAGGGAATTGACATTCCACAACTGATGTCCCGCTTAAAGAACATGGCAATGGAAAGCAACGTTCCAGCCAAAATTCCGACCAAGCCAAAGTTTCATAAAGCCTTCACCGAAATCGTGGGCAAGTATGGTCGGATGCATGAACCTCAGTTGCAGGTTAGACTCATGAACAAGAGAAATCCGAAAGAACTTGTCAAGAATGCGCGTTTAGGTTTGAGGATGTGGCGCAAAGGAAAAGTGAAACTGTCACCGTCTAGAGTGGAGAAAAGAACTGACATAGATGCCATTTTTAAGGGTGCGTTGAAAAGGGAGGAAGAGCAGAAATGAAATATGCATATTTTCCAGGATGCTCTGTAGAGGCGTCTGCGCAAGAGTATGAAAAGTCAACCATGGCAGTGAATAAGGTATTGGGCATAGAGCTCATTGAAATCCCTGATTGGAACTGCTGTGGCTCCATCGACGCTGTGCATGCATACAATCCTAAGCTGTCTCTTTCTCTCTCTGCCAGAAACTTTTCCATAGCTGAAGGCATGAACCTTGACATAGTAACCCTGTGCAGTGCCTGCTTCTTCACTCTGTCTAGAGCAGGCAAGATGCTGCGCGAAGATTCGGATCTAAAATGTGCAGTTAATAAGATAATCAACGATGCAGGGCTGAAGTCTACAGGAGAAGTTAAGGTTAGGCATTATCTTGACGTGCTTGCGAACGACGTAGGCTTTGAAAAGATTGCACAGAACGTTAAGATTCCGCTGAAGGGATTGAAAGTTGCTCCTTACTACGGTTGTCTGCTGGTGCGACCTCCGCAGATAGTGAGCTTCGATGACCCTGAGCATCCTAAATCCATGGACAGAATTGTCGAAGCCTTGGGGGGAGAGAGTATGCACTATAACGACAAAACTAGATGCTGCGGCGCTTCACTTGTCCTGACCGACGAAAGCGTGATGCTGGAAATGACCAAAGACATACTGCTAAGCGCAAAGAACCTAGGAGCAGACTGCATAGTTACACCTTGTCCAATGTGCCACTTTAATTTGGACGCGAAACAGAAGGAGATCGAATCTCACTATGGCCTCAAAATTAACATGCCAATCCTCTACTTCACTCAACTTATGGGAATAGCGTTTGGGCTTGGTTCAAAAGAACTTGGGCTCAACCGAAACATAGTATCTCCGAGCAGAATCTTGGAAAAACTTGGAGCACAAGTTCAAACTGCACCCAAAACATAGCCGATAACTTGGTCGACCAACAATACGCTCTGAATGTTACATAACATCTCGACGCGCGCTATGATTGGCCAAAACGATCTGTAAGAGATCGAGCAGAAAGCGCGCGCATGATTTGCCGCACCGATGTCAGTGCTTTTTGGTTGGACAAAAAAGGCCATTATGACCGAATGGATTTCACCGAAATCGTTTTATACCTGCGATCTTTTGTCTTATAGGCATCATAAAAATGATAAAAAGTGATGAATATGGCATTACCATTTGACTTTTTGGACAGTATGGCTTGGACCGTTGCAGCTAGCGCAATCTTGTTAGGTGTCCTAGCATTTCGTCTCCCCCGCAAAGCATCTTCAGAATCGACGGAAGAAAAGGACAGAAGCCTAAGAAAGGGGTTGGGAGCTGCTATAGGAGCGTCTGGATTGTATCTGTTTATCACTGGTCTCGCAATAAGCTTCATGTGGCCATTTGCTATGAGCGGCGGTGCATACAATATACTATTTGGAGGTATTGCCACACTGGGCGGTTTGTTGCTTCTAGCAGTCTCTGCAGCACTACTTCTCAACGCAGGCTTGAGCGCGGTTTCCTATTTTGCAGTTATAGTTGGCGTGTATGCGGTCGTAGATGCCTTCGCAATGATGAACTACAAGCTTACCAGCAATCCATTGCTAGCTGCTCTGGGATATCTATCCTTCGCCGCGACCGCATTCCTCTCTGTTCCAGCAACTCACACAGACAACAAATGGTTGAGATGGGCCTTTGGAATCTTTGCGTTTCTCTTCGCAGTCGCATGGCTCTATCAAGCAGCTAACTTCACATGGGGACATCTCAAGCCTCCTGCCCCCTAAATGTGGCAAGCTAGGACTGTTGAATCTGAAATGAAGCAAGAGTATACGTTGAGAACCAACTTGGAGAGCGCGTTCAGATCATACGCCGCCAGTACGAGAAGCCAGGTTGAGCTTGAGCTTTCAAATTTTGTCTCGAGACTTTCTAATCTGAACCTTCACCCGCAGATCGAATACGCAACTTTGTCTCAAGGTAAAAGACTTCGTCCATTGCTTACAATTTTGTCCGCAGAAAGCGTGGGCGGAAATCGAGACCGAGTCATGTCACTTGCTCTCGCTTTTGAGTTTATGCATACTGCTACTTTGATTCACGATGACATTATTGACCAAGACGAAATGCGCCGAGGAAGGCCGGCAGTATGCCGCAAATGGTCTGTGAACGAAGCTATTTTGACTGGAGACGCCTGTATAGCCATTGCTGTTGACCTTGCTTCGGAGTACGGTGAATCCGTGATGAAAATCATAGCTCAGAGTGCACTAGAGCTCTGTGACGGTGAGCAGATTGACGTTACATCTGCTTTGAGAACGTCGACCGAAGAATTGTATTTCAAAAGGATCAGAGACAAGTCCGCTTCGCTCTTTAGGGCAGCAGCCCATTGTGGAGCCCTTGCTGGAGGAGGCACTGCTCTAGAAGCGCATTCACTCTCCACCTTCGCAGAAGACCTTGGAATCGCCTATCAACTGAAAGACGATCTGCTTGACCTGACGACGGAAGGAAATGGTTGTTTGAAAGATTTGAGACAAGGAAGAATTACTTTGCCTCTTATCAATACGTATTTGACGAGCAGTCCAGGCGAAAGGGAGAAAATCGAAACGAAACTTGAGGATCTAATGAACCAGAACTGGCCCTTCTTGCAGCACTGTGACACTTTGGAGGATCTTCTGAGGATAATCCGCCAGAAAGGTTCATTTGATTATTGTCAGGAAAGAATAGACCAATACTTGCGTCGAGCTGTTGACAGCATCTCGATGCTCGAGGACACTGAATACAAAGCCTATCTGGTTTGTGTGGCAAATGAACTGAAGATGTGAGGCTGAAGAGTCAACAACAGATGGTCATGTGAATGAAAATTAGGATTAAGAACTGGGTCGCTGAACTTAGAGTCCCTTTCCTCACCGGAACCGTAGTTTCGGTCTTCTTGGGGAGTGCTATTGCTTGGGCGAAGGACAACGTCTTCAGTTTGGGGTTCTTCTTGACCGCATTGGTCGGGGGGATACTCTTGCATCTTGGAGCTAACGTATCTAATGATTATTTTGATCACAAGAGCGGTAATGATGAAGTCAACAAAGAGTTTGTAAGACCTTTCAGTGGTGGCAGCCGCATGATTCAATCAGGTCTGCTAACTCCGCGTGAAGTATTCGCTGGCGCAATCACTCTTTACGCACTTGCATTCTTGATAGGACTGTACCTCACCTGGGCCAGAGGAGTTTTCGTTCTTGTGCTTGGGCTGATAGGTATGTTCTCCGGGTTTTCCTACACATCCCCACCGTTCAACTGGGCGAGTAAGGGAGTAGGCGAAGCTTTAGTTGGGTTAAATTTCGGCACATTGATGACTTTTGGCGCATACTACGTCCAAACGCAGAGACTGGCTTGGGAACCACTAATTGCGTCTGTCCCTATTTCATTGTTGATCACCGCAGTTCTTTACATAAATGAATTTCCAGATTATGCCGCCGATAAAGTCACAGGAAAGAAAACGCTCGTCGTACGATTGGGCAGGACCAATGCGATGTACGGATACGTATCAATCGTTGCATGCGCCTACGCATTCATATGTTTAGGTGCTATTATTGGATTGACACCGCCGCACACTCTTCTTGCCCTTCTAACTCTTCCTCTCGCTATAGAATCAACTAGAAAAGCATCGAGATTTCATTCGAACCCTTTTAGCCTAGCCCCTGCCAATGCTTTAACAATTTCCATTCACTTCCTGACAGGAGTTCTACTTTCAGCCAGCTATCTGGCCTACCGATTTGAAATGGCGAGTTTGGGCGGCTATTTCGTGATGGCGATTGTTGGAATTTGCACGTTTTTAACGGGTTACTTTTACGTGAAAGCCAAGTCCGAGTTGCCGACACCATTAGCAAACAAAGCGCAGACTGGAATGACACATACTTCTCTCTGAGCGTGGAAAGAAGACAAAACCAAGTTTTTACCATAAGTTTATATGAAAAGATAAAAAAGATCTAGATAAGTGGCCGCGTGAGAAATGTGTCTGAAGTCTATCGAGCCTTGTCCAGTAAGTCACGAAGCGAAATAATCAAGCTATTGTACAATAAGCCTCTCGGCATAGATGAGCTTGCAGAAAAGCTTCAGCTTCAGCCAATTACCGTACGGCATCATATTCAATCCTTGGTAGATGCAAATCTGTTGGAATCCTATGAGAAAAGAAGTGGTGTGCCTGGAAGACCGAAAACCTATTACAGAATAGCCAAGTCGTTGCCGACTGTTAGTTTTCCACAAAGACACTATCTAACACTTTCCAGCTTGCTCATGGATGTGCTTCAATCAGAACTTGGAACGAATGGAGTCAAGAAGATA
>DATEYW010000114.1:0-7771 GCA_035256045.1 Bathyarchaeia archaeon
CTTGCCGAAACAGAAACATGAAAAATTCAATCATATGCTGGATTCCATGGTAAGAGAAGAGGAATTGTCAAACGAGGCCAGACTCAGAATACTCAGATTGTGCGATTGCGCTCTCGGAGAAATTGTCAACAGAATGAATGCAGCAAGACTAGCCCCTGTGGCATGGAACGCTCTGAAAAAAGAAAGGTCAACGAACAGTGGTGAGGCATTCGGCTTGAAATATATGAAAGCCCTTCGAATCGAGGCCTTTTCTTCGACTGCAAAAAACCACACGAAAAAGAAACCCCACAAGTCAGAATAGCCGAAGCTCCGCTTGGTCTATTATGAGGAAAGGTCAATCAAAGACAAAGATTCCTCAAATAGCACACATGCTCTTTTCCCTCTTCCATAAATACTCAGATGCAGAAGACTCTGTTTATGGCATACCAATCGCGAAGTGGATCTCCTCGCAACTCGGGCCGAGGACGTGGAATACCGCGACACGAAAAAGCCAAGGCTAAAGAACACAGGCGACAGGATGCTGCCAACCAAAGATCAGAAGAAGACCATGCAACAACCTCGGAAGAAATTGTCAACAAAACCCTGAACGCACTCCGCAATCTTGGAAACCAGAAATTTGCCCTCGCCCCGTACAGCGAACACTTGGATCGATGGTTGACGAACTTGAGACAGGTTCTATTCGACTTCGAATCAAGCCCTGACATAGCAGTAGATAAACAATTCGAAAACGAACGCTCTCAAATACTGTCAAACATCAAGCTTGACCCTCAAAAAAGCCGACTCAAAGAAGCCACCTCTATGGATGGCATCCAGAGACTCTCAAACAATAGAATTCAACTCGGAAAAATCGAAGAAAACTATGCAGATGAAAAAAGGAAAATCGAAGAACGGAAAAACGCTGCAACAGAGCGCTTATCCAGTAACATAGATGAAATCAAGCATGAACAGAGCCGCATAGCCCAAATAAAGACAGGTTTCTTCAGAGCCACTTCCAAGAAGACTAAAGCGCAAAAAGAGGCAGAATCCGTCGCAAGATTAACTGCCGCCCAGAACGAGCTTGCATCAGTCATTCAGCAGGCCGCGACCGAGCAGGAAAAGACGCGCGAAGAATACGAGAAAAAAAGGCAGGCTGTGATAGATCAGATTCGAGACAACGAAAAAGAGATTCAAAACCAAGAAATCGACGACTCTCTCGAAACCAGACGCGCCACAAGCGAGGCACTGATCAACGCCATGAACGCATTTCTCCAGAGAAAAGAGCTTCCACATCACTAAGCCATGCGTTACCGCGCGCGCTAATCAATGATACTACTACAGTGCCAGAGTTTCCGCATCTAGGCGCAATTCTGCCTTTACTCATTATCGTGAGCTTTGTGACAACTGCGACCTGCAGAAGAAGAACGAAGACACGGGTTCCAAGCAACCTTGAAGCTCATTCTTGCCCAAATCGAGCAAGTTAATGGAATGTACTGCATGCTGCAAAGGCTTTTTACGCTTGGGACGCGCTGGTAACGTCTGATCAAGATAATAGAAAAAAGACAAGGGATGATTCCTTGCCGGGCTTGGATACTGGAGCTAGACTTTCTTCTTGTTCAACACTGATCGGAAAGTCTTTCCGCAGCATTTGTAGAGTCCGATAGTGAGCTCTGTTCGCTTGCCGCTCTTGTCTTTTCTGCCAGCCATCTTCCATGTCTTAGTAGGAGTGGCGATTTCTTTCTTGCATTTGGGACATTTAGCCATAACATTCCCTTTTCATAATGTTACATAGGATCAAGTTAAAACACTTTCCATCATTTTTGAATTACGTGCCAGTTAGAAACCAAAAGCAAAACATGTGCCGCCCACAAAACCATCGCAAAAATGAAGAAACCATGTGGTTCCAAACATTTTTAACCCAACGCATGCAGAAAGAATATGCTGTCGACGTGGCGCACCTCCTAAGGAGAAAGTGACCGACATTGACGTTCAAACATTTCACAAATCAACTGTCACAATGCGTCAGGGACCTGTCAGATGAACAAGGCGCAAATGCAGCTGTTGCCCTGCTACTCAAAGACAAAACAAACCCGAGCATACTCTTTGTCAAGCGCGTCACCAACCTGAAAGATCCCTGGTCAGGGCAGATCGGTCTGCCCGGAGGAAAGCGAGACATCAACGACAATAGTCTCAAGGACACAGTCATTAGGGAAACACTCGAAGAAACTGGCATCGATCTTAACGATTGTCACTTCTTCGGAGTAATGAGCGTTCAAGAGTCGCGGCCACGCCTTGAAATCAAGGTGCTGCCGTTCGTCATTCTTCTCGACCATGAACCTGCAATAGTGTTGAGCCGAAAAGAGTTGGAAAGATACATTTGGATTCCGGTCGAAAGCCTCGTTGGAAGCAAGACCACAGTCAAACTTTCTTTCGGAGAGTGTCCAGCCTACGTGGTGGATGACAACGTTATATGGGGGCTCACGTACAGAATTATCGAAGAATTTATGGAGACACTCAAACTCTAACAGCAGCATCGCGAACCACAGAGAAGATCGAACAGGAGATTCTTACTTGAAAAACGGAGACAAATCCGAAGAATGTGAATATCTAATTGGAGACGATGCCTGTTCCGCGGTCAAGGAAGGAGAAGTGAGTTCACTCAGAGCGGAAGCATGCCAGAACGAGATCAAAGACAGATGCTGCTATAAATGCAGCGTACGCGAAAGATGCGACATAAGATGCGACCTTCTCGAACACAGAAGACAGGGAGAAGATGAGAAACAACCAGTCACCCCAGTCTCAAACCCTGATCGTTGGGGAGAGGCTATGTGTGGAGACTGTGATTTCTACCTCAAATCAAAGTGCCTGAGAGACTACAGCAGCGATCAGGAGCTGTGGAGAAGACAAGAAGGATGCGAAATTTTCAAGCCCAAACAAAAAAACCAAACTCGATCATAAGCACTTCGTACAACGAAGGAGTTGGACGCTGAAATGAATCCTTTTTGGAAGCCGAGGGTCAAGATCTGCTGCATAGCTGACGTCAACGAAGCCTTGCTTGCCATACAGTATGGCGCCTCAGCGCTAGGTCTGGTTTCTGAAATGCCCAGCGGGCCGGGAGTCATCTCTGAAAACAGAATCGCCATAATCGCGAAGATATTGCCGCCATCAGTGTCCTCTTTTCTGCTAACATCAAAGCAAGCCCCCGCAACCATAATTGAACAGCAAAAGCGTTGCGGAACGAACGTGATTCAACTGTGTGATCGACTGAAAACTGAGAGCTACATGGAGCTCAGAGAAGCCATGCCTGGCATAGGGCTGGTACAAGTAATCCATGTGAATGATGAAACAGCGTTGGAAGAGGCTTCAGCGGTTGCCCCGTATGTCAATGGGATCCTGCTTGACTCAGGAAACCAGACTTTGACTGTGAAGCAGCTCGGTGGAACTGGACGGACGCATGACTGGAGTCTGAGCAGGCAAATAAGGCAAAAAGTGAAAGTCCCAGTTTTCCTGGCAGGAGGACTGACCCCAGAAAATGTTGGAGAAGCGTTGAGAAAGGTTCAACCGTTCGCCGTTGATGTATGCAACGGAGTCAGAACCGACGGAAAGCTAAATGAGAAGAAACTGAAAGCATTCGTCACAAAAGTTACAGCGTTCAAGCTGCCCGATATAGAGTGAAGCACCTACTATCGAAAAAGGCAGGAGCATAGCAAGCACAATCTTACGAAGAAAAGCCTGCACGAACGTACCTGTCAACTAAAACTCTTTTGTCTACGACGCCTAGCTGTTTGAACAGGAATTCAAACTTGCCTTCGACTTCCGCCGCGACCGCATCACGTGCCCCTTGTGGAAGACTCGCTATTTCTTTCTTGAATGGGCCCAAAGCTTTTTTCCTAGTCTTGTAAAGGAATTGCTCCTCAGTTTCACCTTGCTTAGCTTCATTTGCCGCGTTAATCTTCAACCATTCATAGATTTTCGCTTTTAGATTGGCAGGGAAATGTTTTGACTCATAAATCATGTTCTGAAACTCAGTTGCCAAATGCACTTCAGCAGTCTCGCATTGTGGGAATTTGTTGAACGCCTCTGGAGGAAGAGTCGACGCTCCGTGCTGAACTGCTCCTGCCAACGTGTACTCATTTCGGGCAACCTGGGAAAGTGTTTTTAACGTGTTGAAGTCGAGGTTTATCTGCGCAACAGAACCGTCAGGAAGGACGACTCCTCCGTGGGTTGTTCCCGTCTGCACGGATATCTTGCTTATCCCAATCAATCCTTGGGGCAGCTTGTCATTGAGTCCTGTCATGAAAGCGCGGAGGTCTTCAGGCGTCGAGTTTTTGTGTCCGATCTCTCCGATTTCTCCGCCGACCGAGACAGTTACTCCTTCTGGTTGGATTTCACGAATAAAGTGAGTCAGTTTTGCACAGATGTCATAGTTTAGAAACTGCTGTTCTTTCAGAGTAGGTTTAGACAGGTCCACCACAGTCGACGAATCGATGTCGATGTTGTAGAAACCTGAATGGACTGCGTCAGAGATTAAGGCCCGCAACGCTTCTGTCTCGTTGTCAGGATTCTCCTTGAACTTCGTGGCGTTGACCTGAAAATGATCGCCTTGAATGAATACGGGTCCGGAATAGTTTTCCTTGATCGCTGCAGCCAGGACCATGCTGGAATATTCAAGAGGTGATTGACCGGTGTATCCGATTTCGGATCGGGCGATCTCAAAGATGAATGCACCAGAGTTGTTCTTCTTGGCCACTTTGAATATTCTGCGGGCAAGATCGTAGGTCATGCTCCTCAGGTTTATTGCAGGAACGGTGAAACCGCTGAAGGCACCCTTTCCCCGCGCAATATAGAAGTCATGGATGCTTGCCGGATAGGCTCCTTGTTTGTTAGCGATTTCAAATATGTTCTTGGCTAGCTGCTGCTTCTTCGCAGAATCGTCGCTCATGACAAGTTCCAGTACGGTTTTGTCTATGTCAAAAGAGGTATTTTTCATTTGTAACAACTTCCTCAAACATGAGATTGATCTGTCCACATCCAATTATCTCAGTTGAATATTAAATTATATTGTTTTCCACTTGACAATATTCCCATCGAAGTCATCGAACCCTCCGAGCCCTTGACACTCTTCAGCAAAGTCTTTATTTCCAGAGAGTCTTTCAAGATGAAATGTGCGCAATTGACATGGAAAACGATGATGATTACGTCCTGAAAGTCACAAATCTAGGCGTCAAAATTCAAAACCAGACGATCCTTGACAACGTGAATTTCAAATTGAGAGGAGGAACCTCTCTTGCCATCGTCGGTCCAAACGCCGCTGGGAAAACAATGCTTTTCAGGACGCTGCTAAACCTTGTGCCTCACACAGGAAAAATCGAGTGGACAGAAAAAGTCAAGATAGGCTACGTTCCGCAAAACATCACGGTGGATGACATTCCGATTTCCGTGAAGGACTTTTTATCATTCAAAAACAATGCGGACGCAGAGACTTCTCTCTCTCCTGTGAGGCTTGGCAACAAGAATGTGGCAGACAAAACCCTCGGCATCCTATCAGGAGGTCAATTGAGAAGAGTGTTGATTGCGTGGGCTCTGGCTGACAATCCGAACGTTCTCCTGTTTGATGAACCGACAACGGGTGTCGACCATGACAGCGAAGAACCCATATTTGCCACGCTTGAAGAACTGAAAAGGAAACACAACATAACAATTCTTCTGATTACGCATGACGTGCACATTGTGAGAGAATACTCAGACTACCTGTTGGCCCTTAATAGGTGTGTCACATTTTTCGGGGAATCAAAGGAAATAATGAACCCGTCAGTGCAGAAAATAATCTACGGCGAAACTGTCTGCGTTGGAACGCCTGAAGAAAAAACGTGACCATACATGGTTGAAGCCCTAGCACTCAGCTTGTTAACGGGAATTTTCGTAGGCATTTCAGCTGGCTATCTTGGGTCTCTCATGGTCCTAAAAAAAATGTCTCTCGTAGCAGACGCTCTTTCACATGTGGCGTTGCCTGGGCTCGCGTTGGGAATCCTGTTCAACTTTCCGTCATTTTTGGGAGCATTTTCTTTCCTTTTCGCGTCTGCACTCGCCATCTGGTATCTCGGAAAGGTTACCAGACTCTCATACGAAACAATCGTCGGCGCAGTGTTCACGCTTGCACTCGCCGTTGGCGTACTGATGATTCCTGAGGCTGAACTCCTTGAAGCACTGTTCGGAGACATCACCACCGTGACGATCGTGGACACGGCGGCTGCAGTAATCGTCTCCATTGTGGCTGTGGTTTTGACCAGAGCAATTTACGGGAAGCTTGTGTTAGGCATGATCTCAGAAGAACTCGCAATCTCGAGAGGGATAGATGTCAGCAAAGTGAACCTGCTTTATCTTCTGTTGGTCTCTCTTGTGGTGGCGGTGGGCATAAAAATCGTGGGAACACTCCTCGTCGGTTTCCTCGTGATAGTTCCCGCTGCAGCAGCAAAAAACGTCAGCTCTGACCTGTCCAAATATGCGCTTTTAAGCACTTCTTTCGGAGTGGCAAGCGCCTGTTCAGGAATAATCGTGGCAAATTACCTTAACATTGCCACAGGACCCTTGGTTGTCCTTTCAGGAATAGTAGTGTTCATAATAACTGTCGTGGCAAAGTGGATGACAAAATAGCGCGCGCAATGCCCTAAGAGCTAATCAACGCTTTCACCTGACAGCTTGACTCGTCAATACTGCTGAGTGAGCTTTTCTTTCCAATGTTCAATTGTCTTTGGCCTTTGAATGTAGAAGCCCTTGCATTCTCGATCTGAATCGTGTCTCCCGCAGAAATGCAGCCTATCTGCTCGTTCCAGAGACACAGTCTAATCGTTCCGGTTTCATCTGCTATCAGGGCATTTGTCACGCTCGCGTAGTTTCCATAGCGAGTGTAGACTAGGTTGGGCTTCGGAATCTCCAAAACTTTGGCTTTCAGACAAACCTGTGTCATCCCGCTCCGCAGATCTCTGATTGGAAAAACAGATGATTGCCTAGCTTTCTTGGCTAGGAATCTGCGTATCTTGTCAGTCTCCATGAAATCTCTGATTGGATGGCCTTTCTCCAAGAGGAATTGCTTGAATACTGAAAGTTGTGCAACAACTTTGGACCCCGTGAGAATCAGAAACATGAGCTTGTCTCGTGTTTCGCCTCGCCACTCGATCGAAAGATCTCCGCACTCGGATTTCTTGCTTTCTTCTGCCTGGATCAACGCGTAGAAAAGCCTGTCAGGGTCAACTTCGTATTTTGCTGAAAGAAACGCGAGATACTCGCTGGTTGCTGAAGTTTTCATTCTCAAGACCTTCAACTCACTCTTCATACTTCACCTATTTTGTAAATGCTAGTCAAATTTCGATAGCCCTCACAGCGGCTACATTGTGAGGTATCCTTTGAGCCTCAATTGTTCAGTCTGATTCTTCCTGTACCGCCAAAATATGTCGCCTCGTGTGTCTGACTGGAAGTCCCAAGGAGAGACTAGCACGATGTCTCCGTCTCGGATCCATACCCGTCTTTTCAGTTTGCCTCGGACTCTGCACAATCGTTCTTTGCCATCTTGGCACTTGACCATGATTCGGTCGAAGCCAAGCATTTTGACTGCCACTCCAAGCACATCATTCTTGCTTGGAAACAACATGTTTTCCAAGTTTTCTTCATTAATGACTTTTCTTTTACCCAATTTTCGCACCTCCAGAACCATCAGAACATGGTTGCCTTATGGCCGTGACTAGTCAGAACGATCAGAGAAAAAGCGCCCTCTGCGATCGAACTCTTCCTCTGGAGA
>DATEYW010000115.1:0-15384 GCA_035256045.1 Bathyarchaeia archaeon
TCAGTCGAAATCAGGAAAATCGTGAAAAAATACGCTGTGCTCAAGCTTCAGCCCGACGAGATTGACGTTGTCGTGCGCAGCGGAAGAAAACTCCACAAGTTGAACTGGTTGGAAGCCTATACCATGGCACGCGTCATAGACACGCTCAAACCGGACAAAGTCTACGTCGATGCTTCAGACGTTCTCGAAGAACGATTCAAACAGCATATACTGGAATGTTTGTCCTTCAAAGTGGACATAGTTTCCGAACACAAGGCAGACCGCAATTACGTGGCGGTTTCAGCCGCTTCAATAATCGCGAAAGTAGAAAGAGACAAGGAAATTTCACTTCTCGCTCAGGTTTACGGAGACTTCGGTTCAGGCTATCCTTCAGACCCGCGCACAATGCACTTCCTTGAGAAACTGATGGAAAGCACGGATGAATACCCAGAATTCATAAGAAAATCATGGAAACCCGCAAAGAAAGTAAAAGACGGCAGAGGAACGCATCAGAGCAAACTCGCCTGATCTCCGCAAATTCCTAACGACCGATAGTTTCTGCGGCGTCTTTGGATCGTAATTTCTCTTATCACTTTAATGTTTTCTAACGATGAGCAACAATCATTGCGTGAGCTTTGTCATAGGGTTCCAAACGAACAACCTGTTCTATTATGAATCCGTGGCGTTCGAGAACTCTCAATTCCTGTTCATAGACTTCTGTGGGCTCCTTGGTTACGTCTATGCTTTGAGCTTTTACGGCAAGCATTATCCAACCTGACTCTTTGAGAAACTGTTTCGCGTTGTCGGCTAGCAGCTTTGCCTGCTCAGGTTGAGCAATGTCACAGTAAATGTCATCCACTCTCCCCCTCACGAACATCGCATACTTCTCCGGAAATCGAGCGTCTTCGAGTATCGGTGACATGTTCGACCTGTAAGGACACACGTGATCAACAAGATCTCTTATTGATCGGGATGCGAATTCAACGCAGTAGACGTGACCTTTTTCGCCAACAATGTCTGAAATGTGACTCGCAGTCGTGCCCGAAGCCGCGCCCAGATAGAGAACTGAATGGTTCGGTTGTATTGGAACAGTCTCCAACCCTTTCAGGATGGCGCCTGCAAGTTTGCTTCGAAAAGCATCCCAAACTCGATATTCTGTTCCTTCATACCGAACAAGCCGTTCGCCATACACGTTTTTCCCAGGAGACAGATTTTTCGTGCCCAGCCTTTGGGAACCGTCTTCGAGGACTATGTTGTAGATTTCCGCAAACTTTGGGTGAGGCTTGACCTTAACGTTCACGCCTGAATTTTCCCCGTTTTTCATGTCTCGGCCTTTCGTATCGCGGTTGTTCCCGTCGAGGCTTAGGTGGTGGCAGCGGCGGAGGCTGGTCGTATTTCTGGTGTATCTCTTCGACGCGCTTGTCCATGCCTATCTTCAGCTCCTTGGCAATGTTTCTGCCTCCGAAGGCATCGGCTCTTGCTGCTATGGCAAGCTTTCCAGCTATGGCTCTGGCAATCTTTCCTCTTTGCCACCTCTTCGCGTCGTGCAGCAACGTGTGTTGGAAGATCAGTCCATGTTTGGGCGGTCGGGTGCCTGTTTTGAGCGAACGGAACAGCGCTTTTTCTGCGCCCAAGACTTGGATTGTGCTGGCAGGCCTCTTTGCGAGGTTAATCAGCCCTCCTGAGACGGCTATCAGACGCGCACCCAGAAGAGATCCGACGAGGAATTTGATGTTGGGGGCAACTTCCTCCATGGTTGAGTCCAAATACTTTTCCAAGCTGTCTCTAAGTTTGTAGAGGCTGAGTATGTCCTTGCAAAGCGTTTGAATTTGTTTCAGATCTGTCTCTTCAAGGTCTGCGCCCATTGATTGTTCGGCCACTTTTGCTATGGCTTCAGCTTTGGATTTTGTCACGTCTTCTTTTTCAAGGTTTTCCGTCGAGAAATTGTCTCGGCTTCCCAAGTCAACGACGAGTCTCGCGTACGTCTCATGTTTATCCAAGAGACGATCCATTTCTGGAAAATGTATGCCATACCATTCTCGAACCCTTGCCATCAACATGTTTATCGTCTTATCCAACTCGTCCAAACTTTGGATGGCTTGAGCCACAACCAAATCTCTCTTCTCAACTGCTCCTCTGACTCGGAGCTTTGTTAGTTCAATTGTTACGTTATGAGTCCATAAACTGAACTCTTCAAGATCTTTCACGAACCCCGCCTTAACTGCGAACTTGTCAGGTTGAGACCGAAGAAGCTCACCAGCTTCGGAAGGCGTGACAACTTCAACCTGAACTCCCGCCTTCGCTTCGACTTCCTTGGCTAGAGGCGCATTTTCAAACACAAAACGGTCATAGCCCTTCTCCTTCAATGCCTTGATCAGGCTGTAAACCTCATTCGTCGCCTTACCACCCTCAATTTTGAATAGATTCGTCGCCGCAACTTGAGGTTTCTTCGGAAACAACGTCGTGGCAACAGGCCTGTTTTCGTCGCCAAAAGCTAGAATCCCAAACGTGCTTTGAACTATTGTCACCTTCATCTGGACGCCTCAGAGTAGTATTGCATTAGTCAGCACTAATAAACGCTTACTCGAAGAAAGGGAGAACGCTTTGCCATCATACCAAGAGAACTAATATAAGCGGTGACCATAACAGAAAGCTGGCAAGGTGAGCAACTGTTGAATAACGCCAGTCTGAAGGTCAGTTTGGCAGGATTGAACCTTACCAACCCGACTATGCTGGCTTCAGGAATTCTAGGGTATACGGCCGAAACTTTCGAAACCGTCGCGCAAGGCGGAGCGGGCGCGATAGTAACCAAATCAGTTGCGCTGAAACCGAATGAAGGATACAGCAACCCCACGATCGTTCAAGTCCGTTCAGGCCTTATCAACGCAATGGGACTTCCAAACCCCGGAATAGAAGAGTTTGTGAAGGAAATTCGTACAGCAAAAGCTGTCTTACGTATCCCTCTCATCGTCAGTGTATACGGATTCTCTTCAGAAGAGTATGCGACAGCCGCACACAAGGCTGTAGCAGCGGGCGCTGACGCCGTTGAACTGAACGTATCATGCCCGCACGTCAAGGAAACCGGGTCGGAGATAGGTCAGAACCCTGATGTTCTCACAAAGGTTGTTCACAAAGTCAAGACTTCGGTGGAAAAGCCTGTCTTCGTGAAATTGACACCTAACGTCACGGACATAGTAGAAATTGCTGAAGCTGCACAAAAAGCTGGGGCAGATGGTTTGACAATAATGAACACGGTTAAGGCAATGGCAATAGATGTTGAAACTATGATGCCGATTCTGGCCAACAAGATAGGCGGCCTTTCCGGACCGGCTGTGAAGCCCATCGCCCTCAGACATGTTTTCAACGTCTACGAACATGTTAAAGTGCCAATCATAGGATGTGGAGGAATATTTGACTGGCAGGATGCCGTAGAATTTCTGCTAGCGGGAGCTTCTGCTGTTCAAATAGGCACGGCGATAGCAACTGTTGGACCGACTGTGTTTCAGAAAGTGACACAAGGCATAGATGCATATTTGAAAAGGAAAGGGATGAAGAGCGTGAAGGAAATTGTCGGACTTTCACATCGAAGCTAGTACGCTCAGAACTGCTCCCCTCCTAGGGGTGAAAACTGTAAGCACTACAGTCAAGGTCCTTTCTTTTGCAGATACGGAAAGCTCGAAAGCAAAGCCCGGGCAATTCCTGATGCTTTGGATTCCGGGAATTGACGAGATTCCTTTCAGCGTGCTGGAGACATCTGAACAAAAGGTCGTTTCTATTGCCGTCAAAAAAGTCGGTGATGCAACAAAAGCCCTGCACGCAAAAAAGAAGGGTGACATCATAGGAATTCGAGGACCCTTTGGAAACAGCTTCAGTGCCAAAGGAAAAAAACTCTTGATGGTCGGAGGCGGTACTGGGGTCGCTCCACTGCTCTTTCTGGCTAGAAAACTCACTTTGGATAGAACCGAAATAACGTTTGTTCTTGGTGCAAAGACAAAGAGCGAGCTGCTATTCATGAACGAAATGAGAGGATTTCCAAAGGACAAATTCCATCTAGTAACTTCAACCGAAGACGGAACATGCGGCATCACAGGACTGTGCACCGAACCGGTGGACAAAATGTTAACTAAGGAAAAGTTCGACATGGCCTATTCCTGCGGCCCTGAAAGAATGGTTGCCAAGGTTTTCGAGCTTGCGGAAAAGCATCATGTTAGTTTTGAAGCAAGTCTAGAACGTCTGATGCGGTGCGCAATCGGCCTATGCGGAAGTTGCGTCATAGGAAAGTACAGAGTCTGCTCTGATGGACCAGTGTTCACTTCAAAACAACTGAGAGAAATAAAGAGTGATTTTGGAGTAACAAAGCGAGACAGGTATGGGAAAAACATCCCGTTAGAGTAGCTGTCGCTATTCTTATTAATCGAAACCTGAACAGTTAAGCTCCATGCAAGCTGAAATCGGAATCATCGGCGGAACCGGTCTCTATGACCCGAAACTTCTGACAAAGGCAAAAGGAGTGAAGATGCACACGCCATATGGCCCGCCCTCCGACGCCATCACTGTCGGAGAAATTGAAGGAAGGCGAGTAGCATTTTTGCCTAGACATTCAAGGAAACACACAATCAGGCCGACCGACGTGAACTCGAGAGCAAACATCTTCGCCCTCAAGAAACTTGGCATCCAAAGAATCCTCGCACCTTCAACAGTCGGTTCACTAAAAGAGGAGTTCAAACCTGGCGACCTAGTGCTCATAGATCAATTCATAGACAGAACAACTAGACGAGAAGAATCCTTCTACACGAAAAAGAAGGTCTGCCACATATCAGTAGCTGAACCCATGTGCCAAGAGCTAAGGCAGAGCTTGAAAGAAGCTGCACACGCCTTGAAACTTAACGTCCACGAGTCTGGGACTTACGTGTGTATCGAAGGCCCAAGGTTTTCAACGAAAGCAGAGTCAAAGATGTTCAGAACGTGGGGTGCAGACGTAGTGGGCATGACGCTTGTGCCAGAATGTGTTCTCGCGAGAGAAGCCGAGATATGCTATGCAACAATTGCAGCTGTCACAGACTATGATGTGTGGAAAGAGGAACCCGTTAGCGTGGAAAAGGTGGTCAAAACCATGAGAACAAACGTTGAGAAAGTGAAGAGACTCATCGCTGAAGCAGTCGTTCACATTCCGACTGAGAGAAACTGCGAATGCAGGAGCGCTCTGAGCAAAGCGCTGATTTGAACTGAAGAGACATTTCAAGAAGGACTGGACTGATGGACCTAAAATCCAAGATCAGACGGATTCCCGAGTTTAAAGGTGTAGTTTTCTGGGACATAACACCACTTCTGAAAGACAAAAATGCCCTTCGAGAGAGCGTGAAAAAGCTGGCAGACCACTTTCGAGGAAGAGGCATAGACATTGTAGTTTCAAACGAAGCAAGAGGCTTCATTCTCGGAGCATCAATCGCTTGTGAGCTTGGCGCTGGCTTCGTTCCTATCAGAAAGAAAGGCAAACTGCCTTCAAAGACAGAAGAATTGACTTACCAGAAAGAATACGAAACAGACACGATTGAGATTCATGAAGACGCGATAAAAGCTGGTCAGAAGGTCCTGTTGATCGATGATTTGCTGGCTACAGGCGGCACCATAAAGGCTAACGCAGAACTGGTTGAAAAACTGGGCGGAAAAATTGTCGGAATAGGGTTTCTCATAGAGCTGGAATACCTTCACGGCAGAGAGACTATCGGAGACAAGTACGAAGTTTTTTCCCTGCTGAACTTCAAAACCCCAGACGGATGAGCAACATTGTAGTGAAAGCGGAGCTCAGCATACTCAAACCTCTCAAGGACACCTAACCCAGAGCACGCGCGGATTCTTATTTGATGAAAAGCCAGAATGACTTGTTGCTTTGCCAAAGGCAAACTTTAAAGAACGCACGACACTATTTCTGTGAGCGATATCAGACTTTGAGAATGGACCAGTATGCTTGAATCAGGGTCAGATCGGACTTCACGTTCAGACAAGGCTATCATAGCGGAGCATCTTTGCAAGGTTTTCAACGTCAGCAAAGGTTTTGTTCGTCGAACCAAGAGCCAGGTTGTCGCTGTTAAGGATGTTTCCTTTGAAGTTGATTACGGCGAACTCTTCGGTGTTGTAGGTCCGAACGGTGCCGGAAAGACAACGACGATAAAAATGCTTACAACTATGCTTTTGCCGACCTCGGGAAGGGCGATCGTTCTAGGTCATGACGTTCAGAAGGACGTAACTAAAGTCAGAGAAAGAATAGGCATAGTCCTGGGCGGCGAAAGAGGCCTTTACACCAGAGTCAGTGCAGTCGACAATCTCAACTACTTTGCTGACCTCTATGGAGTTCCAAAGAACGTTCGTGATAAAAGAGTGAAAGAACTCCTGGAGTTCATGGGTCTCACTGATAGAGCACATAATCGCGTGGAAACTTTCTCCAAAGGCATGAAACAGAGATTGCACCTAGCGCGGGGGCTGATCAACGACCCTGACGTCATCTTTCTAGATGAACCAACTGTCGGGCTGGACCCGGAGATTTCTATAGAAACAAGACGCATGATCAAAGAACTCGTTGAAAAAGGCAAGACGATACTGTTGACGACCCACTACATGTTTGAAGCAGACGAACTTTGCAAGAGAGTAGCCGTCATCAGAAACGGGGAAATCGTCGCTCTGGACACGCCTTCCGGCCTCAAGAAATACGTGATGGACACGAGTGTCGTCGAGGTTGAGGGTTTCGGCATAACCGAGAAAGAGGTTGCCAGATTCAAAGAGATCCCCGACGTCGTTTCAGTCAGCGCAGATCTTGGTGAAAACAAGCAGGTTCTGAAGCTCCAAACCCCCAAAGGCTCCGAAATCATCGCTGAAGTGCAACAGATTTTGAAAAATAGTCGGATCTACGACATTAAAATCAAGGAGCCAACTCTAGAAGATGCTTACTTGCGACTCGTGGAAGGCTAGAGGAGAAGCATGCGATGCCACAGACACTGAGAGTCATATACAGCGCCTTTAGAATGGCCATGCTGCATTGGATGGCCGATCCACAATGGGTCATTCCAAACATTATTGCTCCCTTTGTCTTTACGACAGTGGCTTTGACGTTATTCAGCAATTCAACAGGACCTTTCGGTTTATACGCGGTCTTGGGCGGAGGCATGATGGGCATGTGGGGAAACACCATCTACTCTTCAGGCTTCGCGATTGAGTTTGAAAAATGGCAGGGGACCCTTGAAGAAGTCATCGCTGCTCCGTCAAAACTGATGCATGTAATCACGGGCAGAGCTATCTCGAACGCTTTTTTTGGGCTCACTAACATGCTGGCGGTACTGTTGATCGCCGGAGTGGGATTCAGAGTGCCCCTTGAAATAGCTGATCCTTTGCTCTTTTCAGTTTCGCTGATCCTCACGCTTCTCTCAGTTTCGGCCCTTGGATTGATATTCGCTTCCGCGTTTGTACTCTCCCGTTCGGCACAAGCTCTAACGAATGGTTTAGAAACGCCTTTGTACATCGTGTCAGGATCGATGTTCCCAATTGCCCTGCTTCCGTTTTGGATTCATCCTGCAGCGTACATTTTGGGTCCAACATGGGGAGTAGACGCAATCAGGCTGGCAACGAGTGCAGACTACGTTTCACAGAGCTTTTGGATGGGTATGACTCCTAACGTTGCAATGTTTCTTGATCTGACGATAATGATGCTGATCACATTAGCTTACGTATGCATTGCCGCGGTTCTGTTCAAGATGGTTGAGAAAAGAGCCAGAATCACAGGGACGATGGTGCAGGCATGAACAACCTTAAAGTCTTTCTCAGCAGCGCAGTTTTCTCATTCCGCGCGCAGTTTGACTGGCTGAACCCGTCGATGTGGCTCACGATGAAGCTGGTCCTATCTTTATCCCAGATGGCTTTCTTCGCGTTCGTCGGAATGTTCGCTGGAGCAACTGTTTCGACCGTCTCGTTCATAGTCATAGGCAACGCGCTGCAAAGCCTGTCCTGGAACACGGTGTTCTCAGTCATCAACATTACCGGGCATGATAAATGGGATGGAACCCTCCCCCTCGTTCTGGCGACTCCAGCCCACAGGATGCCGCTTTTCATAGGCAGGGCCATGATTCACGTGCTCGATGGCCTGCTCAGTGCGGCCATTTCTTTCTTTTTCGCAGCGTTTATCTTCGGAGTGAATTTCGCACAGACAGATATTCTGGCCCTGACAGTAGTAGTGATTCTCACATCGTTCACAATGTCAGGGTTTGGGCTTCTAGTCGGAGGTCTCTCATTCTTTTTCAGGAACCCGATGGTATTCGCAAACATTTTCACTTTCGTACTTCTAATTTTCTGCGGAGTCAACTTCTCGGTACAGAACCTGCCAGCATTCGTCCAGCCAGTATCGTACTTGTTCCCCCTCACGTATGGGGTCACCGCGGCTAGGAGCGCCATCACCGGAGCGAACCTGATTCAAATAAGCTCGACTCTTGTTCTGCAGTTAGTAGTTGGATTGGCTTCGATGATTGTTGGTTTTGTCTTGTTCAGAACCTTCGAGAACAGTGCGAGAAAAACAGGAAAAATGGAAGCCGTCTAACCAAGGCGCGCGCCACAGTCTTTCTATTCATCGTACTAGAGTGCTTCTTTGACTAGTTCGAGTATGTCCTTTACGGTGATTTTGTTTTCAACATCTGACACTTTGACCGCGTCTTCAAGTGTGGTTATGCAGTATGGGCATGCAACAGCAATCGTGTTGACGTTGAGGTCGAGAGCTTCATGAAGCCTGTTGTTGCTGGGCCTCTTTTCTGGTAACGCATCTTCGGTCCACACTCTACCAGCCCCTCCGCCGCAGCAGAAACTGCTTTGCCTCGTCCTCTTCATTTCAACAAGCCTCAACCCGTTCATAGATTGCAGAATTTGTCGAGGTGCGTCGAACACGTCGTTGCGTTTTCCCAGGAAGCAGGGATCGTGATAGGCTACATTTCTGGGGACTGGTTTGGTGAGCTTGAGCTGACCGTTTTGTAGGGCTTCAGCCAAGAATTGTGTGTAGTGTTGAACGTTGAGCCCAGCGTCTTTGTACGGTTTATCGTTCTTGAAAGTGTTATAGCAATGTGGAGACAGAGTCACGATTTTCTTGGCGTCGAACTGTTTAAACATGGATATGTTGTGTTGAGACAGTTCTTCGAACAGTCCTTTTTCGCCCATTCTCAACATGTGGTCTCCGCAGCACCATTCTTCCGCGCCTAAAGTTGCGAAAGACACGCCCATCTTGCCAAAGATTTCAACCATGTTTTTCGCAGCTTCCTGGTTTCTGATGTCGTAGGAGTTCGAGCAACAGGTGAAAAATAATACGTCGGCTTTGGTGGTTGTCGGATAGGTCTTTACGTTCAGATCTTTCGCCCAGTCCATTCTTTTTGCCTGTGGCGTGCTCATGGGATTGTGGTATTTGTATACGCTTTCAAGCACATCTTTCACAGTTCTCGGAATATTGCCTGTTTCAACTATCAGACTGTGATCCTCGATTATCGAATCTGCGCAACTCAGCTTTTTCGGGCAGAAAAGTGTGCAAGAATTGCATTGAGTACACAGCCACACGTTATCGGCCATCGGCTTCAACCGTTCTTCGCCCCCTTGATCCCTTGAATCGGTCACCCAACGATACGTTGCAGTCAAAGCGGAAGGACCCAAGAACTTTTCGTCAATCACGGCAGGACAGGCCGAGTTGCATATTGAACATTTTATGCACAGACTCAGATCCCAAAACTTCTGGAGTTCAACAGGAGTTTGAGCGAATTCGTTGGGTTTCTTAAATTCTTCTGAAGGCTTTATCAAGTGCCCCTTCATTCTCTTGTAAGTATCGAAAAACGGTTGCATGTCAACTACCAAATCTTTTATGACCAGAGCATTTGACAGCGGTTCGATAAGAAGCGAATCAGAGTTCAGGTCTAGCACTTGTGTGTAACAGGCAAGCATCGGTTTTCCGTCGATGTTTACGGCGCAGTCTCCGCAGATTCCCATTCTGCAAGACTGCCTGAAGGTGAGAGAATCGTCAAAATTGTCTTTGATGTATAGGAGCGCTTCGAGTATCGTGGTTCCTTTTCGAATCGGTACGCTGAACGTTGACGTGTATCTCTTGTCATTTTCTGGGTTGTAGCGGCTTATCCTGAACTCGACTGTTTTTTCAACCTCAGTGTTCACAATATCGTCCTCCTAGTAGGTTCTCGCGGCAGGTTGCCACTTCGTTATCGTGACAGGTAAGTATTCCAACCTAGGACCGTCCGTTGTGCAGAATGCGAGGGTATGCCTCAACCAGTTCTGGTCGTCGCGCTTCGGATAATCCGTTCTCGAATGTGCACCCCGCGATTCGTTCCTTGGAAGTGCGCTAGCCATAGTGACTTCAGCAAGGTCCAACATGTAGTCCAACTGCAAGGCGTTGAGCATTCCGGTGTTGAAGGGTCTTCCTTTGTCATTCACCCTAATCTTCTTGAATTTTTCCTTCAGATTTCTCATTTCCTTCAACCCGCTTTCCAGTTGGTCGCCTCTGCGGTAGATCCATGCTTTTTCGTTCATTATCCGTCTCACTTCATCTCTGATTCCGGGAACTGTTTCTGGGCCTTCGCTACCAAGAACTTTGTCGAAGACTCTTTTTTCCTCTTCCATCAATTTCTCCTGAGGTATATCGTGAAAACCAGCTTTCATCGTATGTCTGGCGGCTTCTTCGCCTGAAACGGCGCCGAAAACTAAACATTCGCTTGTCGAGTTAGTGCCAAGCCTGTTTGCTCCGTGCAGGCTTAGGCAAGAGCATTCTCCTGACGCATAAAGTCCGACAATCGGCGTCTCGGTTTTGATGTTAGCCTTTATCCCGCCCATCGAATAGTGGGCCGCTGGTCTAATCGGTATCGGTTCTTTGACTGGGTCTACTCCACCCAGTTTTATTGCCACATCACGGATTAGTGGTAGACGCAGGTTTATTTTCTCTTCACCCAAGTGTCTGAGGTCGATTGCTATGTAAGGCCCGTAGGGTCCTTTGAGTCCTCTTCCTTCAAGTATTTCAGTCTGTTCAGCTCTAGACACTACGTCTCGTGGAGCGAGTTCCATTTTCTCAGGAGCGTATTTCTTCATGAAGCGCTCGCCATCCGCATTCACAAGGTATCCGCCTTCGCCTCGGGCTCCTTCAGTAATGAGCACACCTGGCGGAACAAGCCCTGTGGGATGGAATTGCACGAATTCCATGTCTTCTAAAGGTGCCCCCGCACGGTAGGCCATAGCCATTCCATCTCCTGTTGTCGTGTGAGAGAACGTTGTGAATTCATAGATGCGTTCATGTCCTCCGCTTGCGGTTATGATTGACTTTGCTCCGAACGCATGCATTTCTCCAGTCCTCATCTCGATAGCCGTCAACCCGATTGCAGTATTGTTTTCAACGATCAATGAGGTGGCGAACCATTCATCATAAAATCGTATGTTGCCATAGGAGGAAGCTTTGCCGTACAAGGCGTGCATTTCATGGAATCCCGTCATGTCAGCAGCGAAGCATGCACGCGGAAAAGTGTGGCCTCCGAAGGCTCTCTGATCGATTTTTCCGTCTGAAGTGCGACTCCAAGGACATCCCCAGTGTTCTGTGAGGACAATTTCTTTGGGAGCTTGTCTGACGAAAAATTCGACCACATCTTGGTCGGCCAGGAAGTCAGAACCTTTCACGGTGTCGTAAGCATGCAGGTCGTACGAATCCTTCTCGCGCATTACTGCGCCAGTTCCACCTTGCGCGCACACCGAATGTGAACGCAAAGGATGATGCTTCGAAATGACGGCTATGTCCAATTTACCGTCTATCTCAGCAGCGGCTATAGCGGCTCTCAAACCTGCAAGCCCAGCACCTATGATGGCCACGTCGTGAGTAAGTTTCTCCATGTTTTCACCATACTTCGATATTGGATGAAGATAAGGATAGCTTGCCTTTGAGTTTTATAGTTTTCCAACCAGAAAACAACTATCTCCATTGTTTTGGAAGGCTTGCAGTCACCAGTTTGCAAGAATTTTTATACGTCAAAGATCATGCTACCTTGTGATGAGAAAATGTTTGACGCCCAAAGGTTCATCGACGAAACCGTTGTCGATCTGAAACACAAAATCGTCGGAAACGCTGTGATTGGAGTCTCCGGAGGCGTTGATTCTACGGTTTCCGCTGTTCTGGTCAACAAGGCCATTGGAGAGAGATTGTGCTGTGTTTTGGTTGACACAGGCTACATGAGGAAGAATGAGATAGAGAATAACTCAAAAACATTGAAGAAAATGGGAATGAACGTACTGGTTGTGGATGCTCAGCAGCGTTTCTACGAAAAATTGAAAGGAATAGTTGACCCCGAGAGGAAGAGAAAGATTATCGGTGAGTTGTTCATCAGAATTTTCGAAGAAGTTTCTAGCAGAGAGAAAGCAGGATTCTTCGTTCAAGGCACAATCGCGCCGGACTGGATAGAGAGCGGAGGAGGACTCAGAGACACCATCAAGTCGCACCACAACGTTGGAGGATTGCCTGAAAAGATAGAGTTTGAAATTGTCGAACCCTTGAGAGATCTATACAAAGACGAGGTTAGAGCCATCGGAGAGAAACTAGGACTGCCAAAAGAAGTCTACGAAAAGCAACCGTTTCCTGGCCCAGGTTTGGCTGTTAGAATTCTTGGTGAAGCCAGTCCCGAGAACGCAAGAATAGTCAGAGAAGCTTGTGCAATAGTTGACGAAGAAATCGAAACTGCTGCTGCAAATAAAGAGATGGATAGGCCGTGGCAGTATTTTGCAGTGTTACTGCCCTGCAAAACAGTCGGGGTGCATGGTGACGTCAGAGTCTACGGAAACATGGTCGCAGTTCGTGCGGTAGAGAGCCTTGATGGAATGAGCGCAGCGTATTCGAAGATTCCACACAAGGTTTTGGAGAGAATATCGGTCAGAATTACGAACACGTTGAAGGATGAGGTCAGCAGAGTTGTTTTTGACATCACGAACAAACCTCCGGGGACAATCGAATATGAATGATACTGCAAAAGTCTACGTTGTTGACAATGGAGGACAATGGACACATAGGATCTGGAGAGTTTTGCGTGAAATCAATTGCGATACTAAGATAATTCCAAATACAACACCCACCAGGGAAATCGATGCTGACGCACTCGTCCTAAGCGGCGGAGCCCCTCGCATTGCTTGGGAATCACCCAAACTTGGAAAATGCACCGACTACCTGAACGAGTTCCAGGGGCCGATCCTTGGAATATGTGTCGGATTGCAGTTGATGGCTCTTCATTGTGGAGGCAAAGCAGGACCGGCAAAAGTTCCAGAATACGGCTTGGCAAAAATCAGGATTATCGAAAAAGACGACTTGTTCAAAGGATTGCCAGAAGAGTTTCTCGTTTGGGAGTCGCACAATGACGAAGTGAAAGAGGCGCCAGGCTTCACCGTTCTCGCATTTTCTGACAGTTGCGGCATTCAGGCAGCGAAGCACAACCGCAGAGACTATTATGGAGTTCAGTTCCATCCAGAAGTCAACAATACTGAACACGGCGAAGAGATCTTCAGGAATTTTGTTGCGACAGCCAGAAAAGGCAGCCAGAACTTTTGACGCACTTTTTGATCGATCGAAAGAGCCTGTCTGAGAAGTCACACGTGCCATCGACTCTTCACTCGCGACAGGCGCACTGGCACAGCACGCACCCCTGTCTGCGAAGGTGTGAATTGAGTAGCAAGCCATGGCCGTAGTATTCTGGATATGGAGTCTGACTTCACAATTCTTTTGGCTAAGCGGCATAGACTGACTTGCAAGGATGTATTGTTGCATGATATTGGTTGGACAAGAATGAGACGGCTCGGGTCTGACAAAAGAGGAGTAAGCTATGCTGTTACGGCCATGTTGGGCCTGATTATTGTCGCTATCATAGTTGCAAACATCTTTCTCTGGAATTATCAAATGAATGGTTACGATTGGGAAAAAGCGCAGGAAAAAGTGACCATAGAAAACGTCATCCGCAGCGACTCTACTTCATACAGTCCAACGAGCTACAGTCTTCTTGGAAGCACAAGGCTCGTTTCAGGCTCAACAGACAATCTTGCTCTTGATGACGGAACTTATATGACAACACGTTCGTTTGCCTCCGCGACATCAGCAACTAGCAAGACTGACGCGTTCATAGCATACAGAAGCAACACTGGAACAGACTCGCTGAATTCTCCTAAGAGCCGCAGCTGGGACGGTGACGGGGTTCTATGGAGTGAAGAAAGCGAAATGCCCAGCGCGAATAACCCAATTCTCTCCACAAGAGTCGCCTACTGTCCGATTCAGCAACGGTCTTTCGAGAAAATCGTAGTCACATTAAGTGAAGAAGGATTCTTGAACGCTTACATATTCGATGGGTCATCATGGATAATGGCAGACAATGTAGGCCAAGTTTGGATGAGTCAGCCTTCACTTGCTACCAGGCCTTACGACGTCGCCTATGAAACAGTGTCTGGGGAAGCCTTGCTCGTTTATGAAACAGTTGTCGGCGGCGGCACCAAAGATCTAGCTTACAGAACTTGGTCGATTAGAACAGGATGGAGCCCCGAAAAGTATTTCGATGACGTTGAGCATTCGTCAAAAATCGCAGTGACTTTCGTGGCTTTGACTTCTGTTCCGAATTCAGACAAGATTGGAGTTGTCTATATCGACAGCTCAAACAGTGATGCAAATGCGATGGTCTGGGATGGTTCCTCATTTACGGATGTTCTTGAGCTGACAGGGTCAGTCTCGATAGCGACAGAGGAATGTGTCTCGATTTCTGCGGAGACAAGCGGTGCGGTAGTAGCTGTTGCCGGTGAAGGCGGGTTAGTCAAATGGAGCAGGTTCACAACATTATGGTCGTCTATAACTGTTTTCGACGTTAATTCAGGTGCGACGAGTCCTATGAATTGGCTGAGATTAGTCAAGTCACAAAGTGACAGACTTATGCTTGCAAGTGTTGACGGTGCAACTGACTTGACTACGAGTGTCTTAGATGAGAACTCGATTGGAAACCGACAGTGGGCAACAGCCACTGAGTCGATGGGGTCCATGACTTCGAACACATCTGTTTCAGCGTTGCGCTTCACCGCCCAAGCAAACAAGTCTGTTACCAACATTTTGGTTTTCATTCAAGCGGTTTCAGCCTCGCCTGCTTACAGGTTCGGAATAGAGACCAGCACGCCAGGCTATTTACCAAGCGGAACCTATGTTGGAGGAGCCTCCAACTTTGCCGTTGCCACACCAACTGCTACTGGATGGCTAAATCTCACGCTTCCTTCCGCAGCAACATTGACTGCTGGAACCGTTTACCACGTAACCGTTAGATATGACAGCGGAATCATAGGGGGATCAAACTATATCGCGCTGAGACGTCTCGGTCCGTATCAGAACAATTT
>DATEYW010000116.1:0-2474 GCA_035256045.1 Bathyarchaeia archaeon
TCGGCTAAAATCCGAAGAGAAACGCAAACTCCTCCCCCTTTTGAGAAGGAAAACCACCCGCACGATATCGGGCGTGACAATAGTCGCCGCAATGACCAAACCTCACAAGTGTCCACAAGACGAACCCTGCGCCTATTGTCCTGGCGGACCAACCCAAGGAGTTCCCCAAAGCTATACTGGGAAGGAGCCTGCGGCGATGAGAGGATTGCAGAACCAATATGATCCCTACAGACAGGTGGAAACGCGCATTGAGCAGTTGAAAGCAATCGGACACAAAGTGGACAAAGTAGAACTCATAGTTATGGGAGGAACGTTTCCAGCAACGCCGCCTGATTATCAAGAATGGTTCATTCAAAGATGTCTCGACGCCATCACGAAAAAAAAGTCGGCAAACCTGGAAGAGGCAAAGAAAAACGCTGAGACGAGCAAGATTCGCAATGTGGGTATTACGGTGGAAACACGGCCCGACTGGGCAAAAGAACCACAGGTGGACAGCATGCTCGCCATGGGCGTCACTCGTGTCGAGATGGGAGTTCAGTATCCTAGCAATGCAGTCTACCGCCTTGTTGGAAGAAAACACACCGTATCAGACGTCGTCGAAGCTACTCGAATAATGAAAGACTCTGGGCTGAAGATCGTTTATCATATAATGCCCGGACTTCCAAGCTCTGACCCGGAGAAGGATTTGAATGTCTTCAGGAAGATTTTCTCAGATGCCAGATTCAAACCTGACATGATCAAGATTTACCCGTGCTTGGTTCTGAAGAACACGAAAATCCATGAATGGTTCAACCAAGGCAAATACAGACCATACACAACCGAGGAAGCTGCTTCGCTCGTTGCCTGTATGAAGAAAATCGTTCCACAATGGGTCAGAATAATGCGGGTGCAGCGCGACATACCCGCTCAACTGATCGTTGCAGGTGTAAACAAGAGCAATCTACGTCAAATTGCACAAGAGAAGCTTGAAAAAGAAGGGCTCAAATGCAGGTGCATCCGTTGCAGAGAGGTTGGTCACAAGTTGAGAAGCGGAGAATCAAATCCGCTGCAAGAGAAAATCGAGCTTCTTACCACGCCTTACGAAGCTTCTGAAGGAAAAGAAATCTTCATCTCCGCCGAAGACAAGGAGCAGGACATTCTGATAGGCTACTTGCGACTGAGAATCCCTTCTGAAAAGGCTCACAGACCCGAAATAGCGAAGCAACCCTGCTCAATAGTGCGCGAATTACATGTTTACGGTTCACTCGTCCCCGTCGGCAGACATCTGTCGAAGGCTTGGCAGCACAAAGGCTATGGTGGTATTCTCTTGAACAAAGCAGAAAGCATAACCCAAGATCACGGCCTAAAGAGGATTCTGGTTATAAGTGCCCTAGGCACTAAACAGTACTACAAAAGGTTCGGTTACAATCACGACGGAGTTTACATGTCCAAAATGCTGGAGACCTGAAAATGAGCGAGAAAGATATAGGCTATCGAGGAAAAGCACTCGGAGCCTTGAAAAAAGCTCATGCCGAGATAGGTGACGTAGTCCGCATAACCAAAGAAGATGAAGTCTGCGAAGGAATACTTATCCCTCGATCCGAATATGGCGACGAAACGCACCTGGTGATCAAACTCAAGAATGGCTACAACATTGGCATAACCGTCACGGAGAACACGACAATCGAAAAAATCGGAGAAGGCCAGAAGCCAGCCTTTGCACCCCCTCCGATCCCTGAGCAGAAACCGGGACTTCCTAAAGTGGCTATTATCAGCACCGGCGGAACTATAGCGAGCCGCGTTGACTATCGAACTGGCGGAGTTCGCCCTGCCCTGACCGCAAATGATCTTTACAGCGTCGTTCCCGAACTTGCTGGCATAGCTGAAATAGAAACTCAGATACTTCTGAGTCTATTCAGCGAAAACATCACGCCAAACGATTGGACCGAGATAGCTCAATCGACTGCGAAACACATCCTCAACGGCGTCAGTGGAGTCGTCCTCGCCCACGGGACAGACACAATGGGATATACGTCGGCGGCCCTGAGTTTCGCATTGCAGAACCTTCCCGTTCCCGTTGTTATCGTTGGCTCGCAAAGATCAGCAGATCGTCCAAGCTCAGATGCTGCCACAAACCTCGTCGGAGCGGTTCTAACCGCGTCCAAAGCACCCTTCGCCGAGGTGACAGTCGCAATGCATGAAACCACTTCAGACAACTGCATAGCCATTCACCGAGGAACCAAAGTGAGAAAGCTTCACACCAGCAGAAGGGACGCTTTCAAATCGGTCAACACAACGCCAATCGCTAGGGTGGAGAACCAGCAAATATCCATGCTCACCGACAACTATTCAAAACGAAATCTCTCAAGAAAACTGACTGTGATGACAAACTTCGAGGAGCGAGTCGCGTTGATCAAGTCCTTTCCAGGAATGGACCCTTCGATAATAGACTTCTACACAGATAGAAGCTACAAGGGCATAGTTCTCGAAGGGAC
>DATEYW010000117.1:0-2892 GCA_035256045.1 Bathyarchaeia archaeon
GGAGAGTTGCTACTAGCTATCGTTATATACAATATATTGAAGGCTGAGACCAACGAAAGAATCGCCACAGCTACATATCTGATTTTCATATTCTGCCCCTTCATAATGGCGGTCGGAACAATTTGGGGAATGTTTGACGCTATAGCATTGATATTCACATTGCTGGCTGCGTACACCCTTCATCGAGACTGGGGAAAGTCTTCCGTTTTTCTTGCTGTGGCTTCAGCCCTCAAACTCTTTCCTCTCGTGCTTGCTCCTCTCTACTCTCTTCTCGTCTACAAGTCAGTGAGGAGTAAAAAGAGAGCTGTAAACTACGCGATTCACACTATTCTGATCACCGGCGTTCTCACTTTTCTCCCGATGATCGCATTCAACTGGCCGACGGGCAACATGTACAACGCATTAACTTACCACGTAACGACGTCTAATCCCTCATACGATGTTGCGGCAGGTTTTCCATACGGAGCGGCCAGTCCTTTCAACGTTTTCAGTCTACTAGTTGATGTTGGTGGACCAGTTTTCCAGCCGCCGAACGTCCTTGTCTACGCTTGGATTCCTGCATGTATCATCATCTACTTCTTGCTGTATAGGTCTCGCGCAATGGTGCCAAAAGGAATCAACCTTAGCGCAGACTTCTCGTCGACTGTGCAATGGTCGCTGTTGTTGATGCTTACTCTGTTTACAACGCGAGTTTGGGTTTCCGAGCAAAACTTGATTTTTCTCTTTGCTTTCTTCGCTCTCAGTGTTTTCCTTCAACACCCTCAAGACTGGGACAAAGTCGAGTTGCTTTGGTTGCTACTGTTCCTGTTCGTGCTCGTACACGTTCCGGTGGTCTCGTTCTTCTGGCTCCCCTTGCCTTGGACTCTCACCGCGAGCAATGCGTTTGCCGACGGGCCACTAGGATGGACTCGATTGCTGATCATGACAGCTTTGACCTTCAGCTGGCTCGCAATGACCTGGCACTACGTCGCAAAAAAACTGAGGTGGTCCTGATGAAAGCTTTGACACTTCTTCTTCACGACGAACGATTCAGTGGCTGGACGCCTAAGGACAAGATTGAGCGCCAGCATTTTTCCATCGAATACCTGCATTTGTACAAAGAAGCAGGGTTCGACCCGATGCTCTATTCCTACCACCAGAGAATAAAGACTAAACAAACATGCTATCTAGATGATGCAGGGCAAATCAAGATATTTCCAGTGAAATTCCGTTTTCCTCCGCTTTTGCATTTTGGAAATGATCACAATCCTACAGAAGTTGTGAAGGAAATGCTAGTCGATCAGCCAGATCTTGTGCACTTTCACAATTACTATCTCTTCTCCTTCCCATACATTGCAGCATATGTTAAGAGAAAATTAGGGAAACCGCTCATCGCCCAACTTCACGGTTACGACAACCGTTCGATACACAAGTGGATGTACTTGCCGTGCCTTCTGGCATTGAGAAACGCAGACAAAATACTGTACAGCTATGGCCCTGAAAGAGAGACATTCACAAAGCTAGGCATAGTAGACAGAGCTGTGAAGCTTCCTGTTCCCGGAGTCGATCCTGAAATCTTCAAGCCCGGGAAAGGGAAACGCGAGAATCGTTTACTTTACGTCGGAAGAATTCCTAACCGCGAAAAAGCTGACGGGGAGAAGTCACCTTTCTTGTTGATTCAGATTTTGAAGAAACTCCTGCGATTTTCAAGCGATGTCTGCTTGGACATTGTGGGAGACGGACCAGGTCTTTCGCATGGCAAAAATCTTGCCAAGCGTTTGGGAATTTCAGATCACGTAATCTTTCATGGATACGTTCCTCATAATAAACTACCGGAATACTACCAATCTGCAACATTGACTTTTGCACCTATCAAAGTACATGATGTTGATGGATGGTTTGACGGTGCAATACAAGAGAGTCTGGCTTGCCGCACGCCAGTGGCCGCACTGAAAGTGTCGCCCAAAGCTCCTTTGCAGGGAACTTATGGGTTTTTGCTGTCAACCAACGTTGAAGATGCCGCTGTAGATCTCCACGGTCTCCTCAGGACTTCGGACAAGATCGACGAGATCGCGGCTGAAGGATCGAGGTTTGTTCGCGAAAACTGTTCGCGGAGCAGAATCAGGTCAGATTTGGGAAAAGTGTTGGAGAGCGTGATGTTCGATTGAAGTTGAGTGTGATTGTCTGCGCGTACAATGAAGAGAAATCAATAGGTCCTCTTCTCGAGAATCTAGCATATCAGAGAACTCCTCCCGAAGTAGACGAATCTGAGATAATCGTTGTCGCATCGGGATGTACGGACTCGACAATCGACGTCGTGAAGCAGGCGATGAAGAAGTGCCGAATGATCACGCTTGTCGAGGAAGATCAGAGGTCGGGAAAGGCTGAAGCTTTGAACAGGGCTTTTGATATCTCAACTGGTGATTACATCACGCTCGTTCCTGCAGACGTGCTGCCTGCTGAAAACGCCATATATCATCTGCTTGTTCCGTTCAGAAACAATCGTGTGTCGGCTGTAAGCGGTAGGCCAATGCAAGATCCAGGCAGAGTTCCTGGTGGATTCTCTGGGTACTTGGCGAACATGACTTATCGTCTTTGGGCAAGATTGATGACGAAATTGAACGATCAGGGAAAGATGGCTCATTGCAGCGGAGAATTCATGGCGATAAGAAGTAGCATAAAAACCGAGATTCCACGTGATTGTGCGGCTGACGATTCATACATTGCCATAGCTGCGAAGCGGAAGGGCTTGATAAAATTCGCATCAAAGGCAATCTGCTACAATCTAATGCCTTCCAACGTTGCCGACTATGTCAATCAGAGGAGAAGATGGCTTTTCGGACATTTTCAGACCAAGAAGATGACCGGTGAATATCCCACGGTTTTGGACACGATCGTGTTGTCAAAACCCGG
>DATEYW010000118.1:0-16862 GCA_035256045.1 Bathyarchaeia archaeon
GGCACTAAATGGGTTGAAGGATGCTACTGCATGCCCAACGCAGCCTTGAAAGGAGCGTTGGAATCGCTTACCAAAAACTACAGGTTCGTGCTCATCGATTCGCCTGCAGGCTTGGAGCATTTGAACCGAAGAATCGCTTCAAAAGTAGACGACATCTTCGAAATCCTTGATCCTTCCAAAAAATCCTTCGACCATGTCTTACGAGCCCATCGCATAGCTAAAGAAGTCAAGATTGAATTCAACAACTTCTACTTGGTCGGTGGCTATAGGTTTCCTGAGGACCTCGGAAGCAAAGCGCAAGCTTCACTGGGATTCAGGTATCTGGGCAAGATTGCGCGCGATGAAAAAGTGGAGGAGTCTGTTCTTTCTGGTGACTCTCTGCTGGACTTACCAAAGGATTCTGCGGCTTACGTGTCCGTGAAGAAGATACTCAAAGAGGCAGGATACCTGGAGCAACATTAGCTAGTGCCCATGAAGCCACCACCTACGAATGCATCGAAGCAGCTTACTAGAGGATCTTGCGGTAAGCTTGACACAATTGGCAAAACTTAAAAAGGTTCGAAGAGAACGGTATATCTTCTAAATCATCACGGTTGTGTATACGGTTGAGTAAGAAAGCTGTCCACTTAAAGATCGGGGAACTAAAAACTGACGTTGGACTTGTAAAGAACCTCGAGCTCTCTATTGGGAAAATGTTTGAAGAAACATGGACTGAACCCATGGGCCCCACACCGTTTCCCTCTCTGACAACCTTGAGAGAATGGGACATGAAACTCCTCAACAAGTACAAACCCTTTTACTTGCCTGACTGTGACCTTTGCTGTCTCTGCACTTTTGGAAAGTGCGATTTGACCGCTGGAAAACGCGGAGCCTGTGGACTAGACATAGCTGCCCAATCATCCCGTATAGTACTCTTGGCCTGCAGCATCGGTGCCGCAACCCACACAGGGCACGCCCGCCATGTGGTCGATCACTTGATCGAAAAATATGGTCGACGACATCCTATTGATGTGGGTGGATTGAACGTCAAAGTTGAAGCTCCAGTTACTAGACTCGTCACCGGAACAAAACCTGAAACGCTTGGCGACTTGGAAGAGGTTTTGGAATATTGCGAAACACAGATTACACATTGTCTCTCTGTTGCGCACACAGGCCAAGAAGGAAACAATTTAGATTTTGAATCAAAGGCATTTCATGCTGGCATGGTAGATCAAGTAGGCATGGAAGTCGCGGACATAGCTCAGATCTCAGCACTGGGTTTTCCGAAGGCTGACCCTGAAGCCCCGCTCGTCCAAATGGGCATCGGAACAGTTGACACATCAAAGCCAGTCGTCATGTGCATTGGCCATAACGTCGTGCCATCAGTTGGGATTATCGATTACATGAAAGAAAACAAGCTTGATGACAAGATGGAAGTCGTAGGCTTGTGCTGTACCGCCTTCGATAACACTAGGTATTATAATCGAGCAAAAATCGTCGGTCCGATCTCATGGCAACTGCGCTTCATCCGAGGGGGCTTCGCAGACGTAGTAGTGCTCGACGAGCAATGCGTCAGAACGGATGTTTTCAACGAAGCTGAACAGGTCAAAGCACCGGTTATCGCTGCATCTGAGAAGAACTGCATGGGTTTCAAGAATCGTACAAACGATTTGGCTGATGAAATAGTCCGTGACCTCGTGAGCGGCAAAACACGAGGTGTATTGATTCTTGATCCCGAAAAAGTGGGCGAAGTTGCAGTGAAAGTGGCCATGCAGATCGCACCAATAAGAAAGAAATGCAAGAATCTGCCGGAAACTGAAGAAGTCAAAGAGCTCGCAAAGACATGTCGACAATGCGACCTGTGCCAACGATCATGCCCTCAAGACCTGAGAATCCCCGCGGCCATGAAGGCAGCCGCAGAGGGTTCGCTAGTTGAGCTTTCTGACTTGTACGAATATTGCGTAGGTTGCGGTCGATGCGAAGAAGCATGCCCGGTCAAGTTGTCAATCCACAGCTTCATAGTCAAAGCCGGCGAGAGGCAAATGGTTGAAGAGACCAACTACTGTCGCGCAGGCAGAGGAGCCGTCCAAGACGTAGAAATTAGAAATGTTGGTAGTCCAATTGTCCTGGGCGAGATCCCGGGAATACTCGCCGTTGTTGGTTGTTCTAACTACCCGAAAGGTGGCAGAGATGTCTATGAAATATGCAGAGAATTCGCGAACAGGCGCTTCATCGTAGTAACGTCAGGCTGCTCAGCTATGTCTGCAGGATCATACAAAAACGCAGAAGGCAAAACGCTTTACGAAGAATTCACCGGAGAGTTTGCGGCTGGCGGCGTGCTCAATGTGGGTTCCTGTGTTGCAAACTCGCACATAGCGGGGGCAGCGATTAAAGTCGCCAGCATATTCGCCAAGAGAAATCTGAGAGGCAACTACGAGGAAATTGCAGACTACATACACAACCGCATCGGCGCGGTCGGATTGGCTTGGGGTGCATACTCTCAGAAAGCAGCGTCGATTGCCTCAGGTTTCTGGCGCTTAGGCGTTCCAGTGCTCGTCGGTCCGCACGGTAGCAAATACCGACGTATGCTTCTTGGCAGAGCTGATAAGAAAGAAGAATGGGAAGTCTACGATGCACGCACAGGCGACAAAGTGAACGTTGGACCCGCGCCTGAACACTTGTTCCAGACCGTTGAAACTCCGCAGGAAGCCATGGTCGCCATAGCGAAACTGAGCATAAGACCCAACGACACGTGGAAAGGGCGCTCAATAAAACTTTCGCATTATGTTGATTTGCATAAGCGGTTGTACGGAATAATGCCGAACGATCTGGACCTGTTCGTGCGAACACCAGCTGATGTACCAGTGACCATGAAGGATGAAATAATGAAGGACCTGGAAGCTAAGAACTGGAAGGAAACAGTGATTCCTGACCCGACTTTGCTTCCGAGAATGATAAGAAGGAAGAAGGAGTGAGAATGAAATGTCATGTGAACCTTGGCAATGCGCAGAAATCGCAGCCACGAAGAAAGCAAATCCGATAACAAAACCTGAAGTAGCAGTAGCCATGATGAAGAAAGCTGCCCGCCCGGTTTTGGTGGTGGGCAGCAACGCCACCGAACGCTGCATGGAAAGAAAACTACTAATCGAATACCTCATAGACTTCGCTAGAGCATCAAAAATCCCTGTCGTAGCCACCGCCCACATGATCGGCGAATTCCTTAAGCGAGGTTTTGAACCGGCAGGCTACATGTCTGCGATGGACATCGGCAACAGACTAGTCGATCCAGAGTGGCAGGGAATTGACGGCAAAGGACCACACGACATGGCTTTATTCATCGGCATTCCATACTACATGGAAGCACTAATCCTGTCAGGACTCAAGCACTTCGCTCCGGGACTTAAGACCATCACCTTGGACAACATGTTTCACGCACATGCCAGCTGGTCTTTCCCGAATGCGACCTTGGAAGAGTGGGCGAACAACCTCAAAGTCATGACTTCAAAATTTGAAAGAGGGAAATGAGAAAAATGTCAATGTTTAAGGATATACCTGTTGACGTAGGAGTAGTCTATGAAGGCGAACGAATCCGAAGAAACGATATGCACGTAGAACTTGGTGGACCCGACCTGAAAGAGAAGTTTGAACTTGCTTTAGTGAAGAAGCCAGAAGAAATCGAGGACGGCAAAGTAAGCATCATCGGACCAGACATCAAAGACATGCAGGAAGGCAAAAGCTACCCCTTCGGAATTCTCATCGAAGTTGCCGGCGCCAAACTTGAATCGGAACTTGAAGGAGTCGTTGAAAGACGCATACACGCCTACTGCAACTTCATCGAAGGATTCATGCATCTAAATCAACGCTACGACATTTGGCTTAGACTGGGAAAGAAGTCCTATCAAAAAGGTCTGAACTCTTTAAACTACATCGGAAAAGTCCTACATAGACTCTTCAAAAGCGAACTGCCAATAATCGAGAAGATGCAGGTCACTTTCATCACCGACGCTGAAAGAGTGAAAGAACTTTACAGTGAAGCATTGAAGATTTACGAAGCACGAGACGCGAGAGCAAGAGGACTGAAAGACGAGGAAGTTGACAAGTTCTACGGTTGCGTACTTTGCCAATCATTCGCACCAACCCACGTATGCGTGATCACACCTCAAAGGTACTCCAACTGCGGAGCCATAAGTTGGTTTGACGGAAGAGCAGCGGCAAGCGTCGACCCCAAAGGGCCAGTGTACACGATAGAGAGAGGAGAACAACTCGATGCACTGAGGGGTGAATACTCGGGCGTTAACGAAACGGTGAAGAAGAAATCGTTAGGTGAGATAACCAAAGTTGAACTGTACACGGCTTTCGGTCGCCCTCACACGTCTTGCGGATGCTTTGAGGCCGTGGCGTTCTACGTACCTGAAGCCGACGGCTTTGGAATTGTACATCGAGGGTTCAAAGATGTAACTGTCAACGGGCTATCCTTCTCAACCCTTGCCGACTCCACAGCGGGAGGACGCCAGATTGACGGGTTCCACGGAATCTCAATCGAGTACATGAGGTCTCCCAAGTTCTTGCAGGCCGACGGCGGCTGGAACCGAATTGTATGGATGCCAAAAGAAGTGAAAGAAAGAGTGAAAAGCTTCATTCCAGCCGAACTTGTCAACAAAATAGCAACTGAAGAGAACGCGAAGACAGTAGATGAATTGAAGACGTTTCTGAAAGAACAGAACCATCCGGTAGTGACAAACTGGAAGGAAGAAGCGCCTAGAGTTGAAGAAGCAGTTCCAGCTGGAGAAAGAGAAGAAGCACAATACTTGCCTGTGGCGTCAGCTTCAACACTGCCCCTTACTGCAGGCGGGTTCAAAATAATCCTGAAGGACGCGAAAATCTATGCCAAGAGAGTCATAATTCGCCAAATGAAGAGCGAAAAAACCGAGAAAAGGTGAAAACCTTGCCGAAAAATGAAAAGAAAGAAGTCTCAGGCCTCCGTTTGAGTCCACGTTTGTTGGAGCTTCTGGCGAAACTTCACGAAATCGAGCTTGAAGACTTCGAAATGGAAGTTGGAGACTTAGAAATATGGTTGTCGGCAGGAGCAGTGACCTCTCCAATGATGGCACCCGCAAGAATGGCCCCACAGCTTAAGGTTAAGCCGATGGAGATAATTGAAGCTGAATTCGTCCCGCCAGTAGAAACGTATCCCGGCAAGGTTGTAGAGGTGAAACTCGGAGCAACGAAGAGTGAGGGCGGAACTCGAGGAAAATCTTTGACAATCGGAGGCGAAACGGTACCAGCCTTCTACTCTTTTGAAAACACCATGCCCCATCCGCCGGTCGTGGCTGTGGACATTTTTGACATGAAAGTCCCTTTGGCGAAGGCTGTGAAGATGCATGTCAAGGAAGTGATGGAAGACCCGGCCGCTTGGGCCAAGCTCGCAGTTGGAAAATTCGGGGCTGATATGTTGACAGTTCACCTCATCAGTGTGGATCCGTTGCTCAAAGATGCTTCGCCGAAAGAGGCCGTTAAAACGGTAGAAGAAGTAGCCCAGGCAGTGGACGTGCCTCTCATGATCGGGGGTTGCGGCGACCCTGTGAAAGATGCCGACGTTTTTGCAGAAATTGCAGAAACTTTCGCGGGAGAAAGATTCCTCATCAATTCAGTAACGCGAGACATGGACGTTGAGAGATGTGGCAGATTTATCAAGAAGAACGGACACGTTGCATTATCTTTTACTCCTATGGACATGAACATGGCTCGAGAGCTTAACCGCAGGCTTTACGATTTTCTGCCGAAGGAGGACATAGTCATGGATTTGACGACGGCTGCCTTAGGCTATGGTCTTGACTACGCTTTCACAAACATGGAACGATCTAGGCTTGGAGCATTAATGGGAGATCCTGAACTGGCACAGCCAATGTCTTCTGGAACGACTAACGCTTGGGCCGCAAGAGAGGCGTGGATGCAAATGGCTCCAGAATGGGAACCCCGCGAGTTGAGGGGACCGCTTTGGGAAGTGACCACTGCTTTGACGCTTCTTCTTGCCGGTGTCGACTTGTTCATGATGATGCATCCCGCCGCCGTGAAAACTCTCAAAGACATCATCAACCAGCTGCTAAACCGAAGTTCAGGCAACGCTGACAAGCTTGTGGATTGGGTTTCGGCCAGATTTTGAGGAGTGTCGTGAAATGGGTGAAAGAGAAGCCAAGGCCAAAGTAAGCATAAAAGAACTAAGCCCCATTGACGTTTACAAGCTTCTACCAAGAACCAACTGCAAGGAATGCGGTGAAGAAAACTGCATGGCTTTCGCAACAAAGCTTGTGAACCGAGAAGTCACAATCGAAAAATGTCCACCGCTTCTGACAAAGGAGTTCGAGAAATCGTACAGGCAACTCAAGGAAATGCTGAAACCCGCCGTCAAAGAAGTTGTTGTCGGAGTTGGCGACCGATCCGTCAAAATCGGCGGAAAGCTAGTGATGTACCGCCATGAATTCACGTACTCCAACCTAACTCCAATCGCGATCGATGTAACCGACGAAATGTCCGAAGACGAAATACTGAACAGGATAAAGAGGACCGAGCATTTTAGCTTCGAATACATAGGGCAAACGCTGAAGCTTGACATGATTGCCATCCGTTCAACATCAAACGACCCAGACAAGTTCAAAACGACTGTCAAAGTGGTCGCAGAAAACACCAATCTGCCGCTAATCCTTTGTTCAATGAATCCAGCAGTCGTCGAAGCAGGGCTTATGACCGCACCGAAATCCAGACCCCTCTTGTACGCCGCGACGAAAGAAAATTGGAAGGATATGGCTGAACTTGCCCAAATGTATAGTTGCCCGTTGACAGTCTCAGCGCCAAATGATCTTAAACTACTAAAATCCTTGACAAAAACATTGCTTGAATATGGTGTTGAGGATCTGGTGTTGGATCCAGGCACTTTTCCTGGCGATGGCTTGGCGGACACGGTGAACAATTTCACGATGCTTCGAAGGGCTGCCTGCAAAAGAGGTGACGAACTTGCCGGTTTTCCCTTGATTGGTCTGCCCTTAACTGCTTGGATCGGGAGAGGCGAGACGCCAAAGGAAATCGTAGAGTGGAGGGAAGCCTATTTGGCGGCGATGCTGATTGTTCGTTACGCAGATGTCATGATAATGCATGACATTGATGGTTGGGCTCTTTTGCCGCCTGTCGTGCTCCGGCAAAACATCTACACAGACCCGCGAAAACCTGTGGCAGTCGAACCGGGCCTGAGAGCCTTCGGAACCCCAGACGAAAACTCTCCGGTGATGTTCACTACCAACTTTGCACTCACATACTACACTGTGGCTTCAGACTTAGAATCGGCCAAAGTCCGTACCCATCTTCTCGTCGTTGACACGGAAGGCATAGCTGTAGACAGCGCAGTTGCAGGGAGAAAGCTTACGGCTGAAAAAGTAGCTGAAGCCATCAAAGCTTCGGAACTCGAAAGCAAGGTTAAACACAGAAAACTCATAATCCCAGGAAAGGCAGCACGGCTAAGCGGCGAAATCGAAGAATTCAGCGGCTGGCAAGTAATGGTCGGCCCGAGAGACTCCTCTGAAATCCCCAAATTCCTACAAGAGAAATGGCGAAGCTCCGCCTAACTTCAACATCTTCATTTTGTTTTGGATTTGCGCTTGTTGACAAGGTCTTCAGGTTTCGGAAGAAGGCCCTTAGCCTCTTCAATTCTTTTAAACCGTTTTTCAGACCCAATCTTGTTCAGTAGCGTCAAGAAATCCTGGGGTTTGCTGAAGACTTCCACTTTGCCGTCGGGCCTTTTTCTTTCTATCTTTATGCATTCGTCGACAATGCAGCTTAGCACGCATGCTCCGCAGTAGATGCAGAGTTCGGGAGTTATTCCTACTTCTCCGCTTTTCCAGAACAAAGCGCTTGTAGGACACGCCTTTAGGCACAGTCTGCATTCGGCGCCTCTGCATGTTCTCTTGTTTATGGAAATTTTCCCTTCAGCAAAATATTCTGTCAAGTCTAATGGTGCGAGAAGCTCTTGTCTCCGCTTCTTTTTCTCCTTTTCCGCGGTTTCTTCAAGGAGGTGAAATATGTCGACGTCTGAAGACTTTCGTTGTTCTTCGCGCTTGGGCATTAGTTCATCCTTGAACCAGTAGAGTTTCTTGAAACTATAACGCTCATGAATTATAACTACTTATCCAAAATATGAATGATGGAAGAAGCTGAAGCGGGCAGCTTAGGAAGAAGTTAATAATGGACTTGACTTCTACTAGGCTTGGTTGACCTTTGATGTGCGAATTCAATGTGATCCTCAATGGGAAATTGATGTTCAAAGATGTTATCTATGCGAAGATGGAGAAGAACAAAGTAGTCGTAAAAGACATTTTGGGAAAAACTAGGGAATTCAATAACTGCAAAATAACCGAAGTTGATGTTAACTCTACACGTATGGTACTTGCAAGCTCCGAGACATAGATCTTTTGAACTCCCTTCGATTCTGCCTTCAAGCTCGATTGTCAACAATCCACCATACCCCCATTTGAGCCTAATCCTGTTCAACGCTTCGTAGAAATCAAAACTTGAACGTTCCATCGCGCGCGAACTCGGTGCAAGACCTCCTCATGTGGAAGCAGTTTTGTGCACGCTTACCGCCGCCATTTTGTAGTTTGGAGTGAACGTCTTCTCGTCGAATTGCGTTGAGAAAAGTTTGTTGACCAAGAGCTCTTCAAAATGGAAATGCATTCCCACTCTTCCTCTCGGAATATTCTCATCGATCTTTGCCATACAACGTACACTTCCCGCAGTGCTCACAACTTCCACAATCTCACCTTGGGATATTCCTAGGTTTTCAGCGTCCGCCATGCTCAAGTAACAGAACGGGCCTTCCCCAAACCTGCTAAGAGTCTTCGACCTTTGCGTCATTTCATTCGTCAAAAAATGATGCGCAGAGCGAAAAGAAGTCAAGATCAACGGGTACTTGTCGCTGCGAATGTCTTCCACACCTTCGAAGTGTTCAGGCATGAACCTTCGGAACAGCATTCGCTTTTCAGGCCAAGCATCTACACCGCTGTAAACGCTATCCACAGGAACCTGTCTGTAAGCGGGGACAATCTCTACGATTTCTTCAGTGATGTCCCTCGCCGTCTCAAAGTTGAAGTGGTTGGCACATCCGAAATATGCACTGAGCTCTTTGAATATGCGCCATTCAGGCTTGCAGTTACCGCATGGTTCTCGAACTTTCCTAACATACCTCACCCGCCTCTCGCCGTTCGTGATGGTTCCTTCACGTTCGAATAATAGAGGGGTAGGCAGCACTACGTCCGCGGATTTCGTTGTCAAATTGTGATAGTTTTCCATGACTACCACAAACATTTCTTCGAGATTCTTGTGGACTACGTTTAAGTTAGGCAACGACTGTGCGGCATTCATTCCGGAGATGAACACAGCTTTTGGAGGCGAAATTAGAAACGCTTCGACAATGCTCTTTCCCTTGCTGTTTGGCACTTTGACATTCCACATGTTTTCAAGAACTGGCGCGGTGGCAAGAGGACCCGTTGGAAAACGGTCGGGTAAGCATCCCATGTCTCCAACACCTTGAACGTTGATTTCGCCCCTCAGTGACAACAGCTGAGCGTTCTTAAGGATCATCAGGTTCAGCAAGGCATGCACATTTTCTGAGCCTGTGGCGTGTTGTGTAAGCCCCATCCCATGAATTATTCCTAAAGCTCTGGCATTGGCTATATAGTCGATTAACTGATTGAGTTTTTCAAGGTCAACGCCACAGGCTTGTCGCACAAAGTCGATCGTGTACAATTCCACGACGCTTCGGAGTCTTTCAAATCCTTCGACATTTTCAGCGGATTTGTCATAAGAGCGTTGATGAATGAGCACATTCATTATGCCGTTGAGCAGGATGAGTTCTGTACCTGGGTAAATAATCAGAGATGCATCCGAGAACTTGGTAGTCAAGCTGTAGAGTGCATGGCTTGAAATCACTTTCAGTCCTTGCCGTCTGGCCCGCATTATCCTGTTGTACAGAACAGGATAATTCCCAGCCGGGTTGGAACCTACAATAAATAGGCAATCGAGTCCATAGACATCATCCATTCTGGAAAACGCAGCTCTACTCCCGAAACAGTTCTCCAATCCCTGAACAGTCGTAACATGACACAGCCTTGAGCAGCAAGCATCAACGTTATTCGTTCTATACGCGAGTCTCGCAAACTTCTGAGTCACGTAACAATCTTCGTTTGTTGTCTTGCCGGAAGCATTGATGAAGACCTCGCTTGGAGCCAAATCTTTAGTCTGTTGGTAAACAAAACGGTACGCTTCGTCCCATGATACTTCCTGAAGGGGTTCGCCTTTGTCTTTCCTGATTAAAGGGCTCAAAATTCTGCCCTCGTCGGTGCTCATCGTCTCGTGGACGGTTAGACCCTTGATGCATGCTATTCCCTCGCTCGGATTGTCGGTCCTGTCGGGCAACATCTTCACAATTCTGCCGTTTTCAACGATGAACAAAAGACGGCAACCACAACCACAATAAGGACAAACGGAAGCCACAGTTTCCAAGGCAAGCCCAGCAGTAGACAGTCTTGAACAACATTAAAAAAAGCTTCTGTTCAGCGGACTCTGGGCAGGCTGTTCTTCCCTATTCTCTTATTATTTTATTTTCCCAGACGGCCTTTATGAGTACTATTGTCTCGAAGAAAGGCAAACCTCGGCTGGCAATCACTTTCGAATTCAAACCTTTGGCTGAGCATCTCTGCAGAGTCTTATCGGTATCTGATAGAGAAGACTGCATCAGGAAAATCTGGCCTTCAGGCGTCAGGTGGTCTGCTGCCTCGTCGATGAAACGGTCGATGACCTCTCTTCCTGTTCTCCCGCCAGCCCAGGAGTATTCAAGCCAAGAAGCCGTTTCTCTCTCGACTGGTAGGTATGGTGCATTGAAGAGAATCGAATCGAATTTCACAGTTGGGTTAACAGAACTGAGGAGGTCTCCTTGAAGAAAAGTGATCCTTTCGTTCACGCCATTCAACTTGGCGTTTTCGAGCGCGCAACAGACAGCATAAGGGTTAACATCAATGGCAAGGACTTCTCTGGCCTTCTTGGCTGCAACAATGCCCAGAATACCGCATCCAGTGCCCACATCAGCAACTCTGCGGAATCTTTCAACAGGCAAGTTTTCAGCAAACAAAAGGGAATCTTCAGCTGGTTCGTACACGTTCTCATCTACAAGAAAAGCTAAGTCGCCAAAGAACACTTTCTTGCTAGTTGATGGTATTTGCCAGCACCTCGAAATCTTCTGGCCCCAATTCTCTTACGCGCTTGTCCGAGTATGGAAGCTTTTCAGCAATTTCAACTGCCCTCAGCTTGGTCACCCCTTGAAGACCCCTCAAATATGGCAAAATGGCTCCTCTGACCTTTCTATTCCGATGTGTAAACAATACCTGCAATAGTCGTCTGAATGCAATATCACTCATTTGAATGCGAGAGTTTCGTCTCTTCAGAACCAGACGCGTGATGACTGAATCTACCTTTGGCTGTGGCCAAAACGCCGTTTTAGAAACATCGTCCAACAGTTCAACTTCTGCATAATGGTAGGTGAAAACCGTAAGCCAGCCATACTCTTCACTGCCGATGGAGGCAACGAGATGAGCTGCGAATTCTTCCTGGAAAACCAAGACCCCACATTCGCAGTTCTGCTGCAAAATCCACGGAATCAGACGCGACGATATGTTGTAAGGCGGGGCGGAGACGATCTTGTTGAAAGGAGGAATATCAGCTTTGAGAACATCGCCCACGATCACGTGTGTGTTGCAAACGTCGGTCAACTGTTCCCGTAGGATCGCTACTACTTGCTCGTCGGCTTCGATGGCTAGAACGTTCTTGCATTTTTCTGCCAGCAGACGCGATAAGAAGCCAAGCCCTGCTCCGATGTCGAGAACTGTATCACTCTTTTCGAGTGAAGCGTATTCAGCCATGCGTTCGTAGATTGAGCGATCAGTGATAAAGTTTTGACCGAACGACTTTTTCGGCAGACTTCGATGGTTTCGAAGTAGCAACTTCGTTTTTTCAAGGAGGTTCATGTCGACCAATTTGATGAGAACGTTTGTGTTATTGGGCTCTCGTAAACAATCGGTATTTGCTGTCGCCGCCGAGTTCTTCCATAACCCGTTTGGTGATGAGTTTGACCGGGTTCGGCAGTTCGGTTCGTTTCTGCAAGTCTTCAAAGTTTTCAAAGGGCTTCTTTTCACGTTCATTTATGACTTGCCACATGTATTTCTTGCCGATGCCTGGAACCAGTTCCAACGCGTGCATTCTTGGAGTCAGGGCACGTGCAGTGTTGAAGAATTGAACAAACCATTCTTCACGGTTCAACACTATTCTGTTTATGACTGCTGAAAGCTCGTTCTTTGCCGCAGCTGTAAGCTCCTCGTAACCGATTCGGCCAATAATATATGTTATTTCGTCTCGCGCTTCCTTCCCAACGAAGACACGATCATGAGGTTTTAACGTCACGCCTTCTTTGACTAAGGCTTCCAACAATGTGAAGAATTCCTCTCCGACCAGTTGAACCAAGGCTCCCGCTCGGTAACCTGCTCGGCCTGAAACGTGGACACCAGGCCGTCCATGGGGAAGGAAATCTAGAATGTAAGCGTACTCTTCGTACCGCTTCTCCATCATTGTCATAACAGCCTATACATTGTCTGTCTTTATTTAAAAGCAGTTAGGATAACGGCCTGCTATTTCTGTTCTCTACTATCGTTCAACAGCTTGACTATCGCTTCCAGCTTTGCGGTTTCAATGATCTTGCGACCGCCAGCCAAGAATACACGCAATTCCTCAATGCTCTTTGGCATACAGTTCACTATCTCGATTGCCTCTATTTCTTCGAGTCCGAAATCCGTCATGAGCTTCTGCACAAGCTTCTCACCTGTCTCGGAATTGACCTTCGCGAACTTTGACACGTAGTCGAATGTGCGCCGTTGTAGCTGATCGAGGTTTGCTTCCCCGATGGAATCCATTACGTTTTTTACCTGTGGCAAGGTCAGTTTCTTTTCTGTGACGTTTCCTGTCGACATGTTAATCGCTCTTGTATGGTTCTAAATGCTCAGGTCTGACGATAATCTCCCTCAAAGCATCTCCCTGCGAAACGCTGACAACGTAGCTTCTTCCTCTCTTGTTGAGCACGGTGCCAACTCTTCCGTGATACCTTCTGTGAGGCATTCCCTTCTGCACACTAGGTTCTATCTTCACAACGACCTGAGTTCCAGGTTGATACTCATGTAGCAATTTACTAAGACTCAGTTTACCTCGCTCTCGAGGTTCCTTCGTCATGAGACGACGCGAACCAGAACGATAACCTTTTGACCCTTTCATTTTTTCTCGTACTCCTTGTCATCCATTAATATATTCAAAACATCAAGTTTCAGAGGCTTCGCTCTGTTGTTGAGAATTTCTGAAACATTAGGAATGGTCCTTCCTTCATCCCCGGTCACCAATTCTTTAACGTACAGTCCCCCCTGGCAGCGTATTTTCATTTCAGCCTTTTGGGGCGACATTTTCTTAACGTTCACCTCGTATATGTACTTTTCTCGCGCTAAATTCGCTCGGCGGTGCACAACCCGCAAGGGCGTCTGTTGGATCACCACGGCATTTGTTAATCTCGTCTCCAAAAGACGCAGGTTTTTGGGGGTAATCTTGTGTTCAAATTCCATTATCAAACGATATTCTTTTTGGGTAGCCTCGCCCTTCTTCAGGCTCCTCACAACTTCTTTGTCTGCAACACGCAGATCTGAAATCTGAACCTTGCCCTTTCCCAGAAAGTTCACCTGTTTCATTAGCTTGCCAAGGTCGAGAAAACGCTTCTTCGGCTCTGTGATTTCGATAACGAAAGGCCTGCCGCTGCCCAGCATGCGTGCATCGATGTCTTCTCTTCCAGAAGCATGAAAAGACGCTTTGATTCCCTTCGTAGCTTCTAGAAAAGGAACCTCAACAATTTCCTGCACAGACTCGGCATACATTTTCCCCGTCCCGTTACATTTCTCACATCCTTTTCCATGACAAGTTGAGCAGAACCATTTTGACTGCGGGATATCTCTGACAAGTTTGCGATATCTCCCAGAGACAAAAAGTGGATTGGGTTGAAGACTCACACTTTCACGAAACGGATTAACGAGCACAACCATCTCAGGTTTCTTGAAATCTACTGCCTTTCCAACCCTTTCAGCCAGTTCTTTTCCTATCACTCTGCCAAACTCGTTTCGCATATTCTCAGCATGCAAAACACCAAACTCGGCTCTGAACTCATCCTCACGTTCAGCAACATCGACAGGCAATTCCGTGCCCACAAGCATAGTGTTGTATTCATAGTCTCCGAGAAGCGCTACGGATTTTTCAACGAGGTTTTTAGTGACTTTGAACTTATCTGCACATAGAAAACATTCGACCGAGGAATCCTTCGCGGGCAAAGGTTTTCCCAAACCTTCAAGAACAGTTACAGCAGTTTTTGAAAAGCCATTCGTTGCTAACACATTTAGAATCTGTTCGCCCTCCCGTCTGTCTAACAGAGCCGCTTCATGCCCGTTGAAGGTCAGAACGAGTTTTATCGCTTCACCCCTTTTGGCATTCTCAAGCCCATGGCCAAGGAGAGCGAATTGTCTTCCGAGGCAGTGATCACATAAAGGATATTCTTCGAGCATCCTTAGAGTTTTGTGCAGAATGTTCATTCGCCGGCCTTCGTTCCAAAAAGTTTACTGCATGCCCATCGGCATTCCTTTTCCAAAGAAGGGCAATTTCTTTTTTCTGCGCATGGTCTTGAGCATCCGCTGCATCATTACATACTGTTTCAGAAGTTCCTTGACTTCCTTTTCTGTCGCACCGGCGCCTCTGGCGACCCGTTTCATTCTTGATGAGTTGAAGATCTTAGGATTGTCTCTTTCTTCAGGAGTCATCGACTGAATCAAGGCACGCCATTTTTCGAGACGTCCCTCTGCCGAACTGAGCATTTCATCGGGAATGTTGTAGGACATTCCGGGAAGCATCTTGAAAAGTTTCTTGAAGGTGCCTATTCCCTTCATCGCTTCAAACTGTTCATACATGTCGGTTAACGTGAATTTGCCGCTCATAATTGCTTTAGCTTTCTTTTCAGGAACAGCTATCTCTGCTTCTTTCACCTTGTCTAAAAGCGTTTCAAGGTCGCCCATTCCCAAAAGTCTGCCAACAAATCGTGATGGCACGAAGGCTTCGATGTCTTCAGTCTTTTCCCCGGTACCGATGAATTTGATCGGTGCACCTGTCGCCGCAACAGCGGAGAGGGCTCCTCCACCTCTGGCGGAGCCATCGAGCTTCGTGACTAGAATGGATCCTATCGGGGTGGCTTCGTTGAAAGCTTTTGCCTGAACTAAAGCCTGCTGCCCTATCGTCCCGTCAATGACGAGCATGACCTCATCCGGTTTTATGCTCTTTTCAAGCGTTTTCATTTCCTTGATCAGTTCATGCTCCTCTTTGTGACGTCCGGAAGTGTCAACTATGATGACGTCTCTGTCGGCGTACTGCTTCAGACCTTCAGCCACTGTTTTGACGGCATCCTTTGCTTTCGGGTCTCCGTAGATCGGGACATTAATCCTGCTGGCAAGCTGTTGAAGCTGAGCGTATGCTCCTGGACGAAAAGTGTCGCCACAGACAAGAGCAGGCTTGAAACCTCTTTTCTGAAAATATCGCGCCAGTTTGGCGGCAGCTGTCGTCTTTCCCGAGCCCTGAATGCCCACCAGCATTAGTATTTTTCTTTTTCCAGGTTCGACCTTCAAAGGAACAGCTTTGTCTCCGAGAAACCGAGTCATTTCCTCGTAGACAACCTTTATCACGTGTTCACGTCGCGAAACGCCTGGGGGAACTTTCTCCTTTAACGCTCTGTCTTCTATCCGTTTGGAAATATCAAGAACCAGTTTGACATTGACGTCTGCCTGAAGCAGAGCCCTTTGGATGTCGCGAACGAGCTCCTTAACGGTTGCCTCATCGACAACGGAGGCTTTGAAAACCTTCTTCAACGCATCGTAAAGCGAAGAACCCAAGTGTTCGAGGGACATTGTTTTCCTCAGATCTAGAACCATTCCAGTATTTAATAGCTGTTACGTTCACGAGTCGCGACTGCGCAAGCTTTTTACATTTCAGGTGACTCTAAGAAAAGCGTGAGGATTGAAGTTGAGTGAAACAGTGAAAATTATCGAGAAAGGGGCCGTACCAAGCGGAGCAACGCTGATATTCGGTTTTCCAGACGTTGGACTGGTCGGCGTCATAGCTGCTTCATATCTCGTTGACGAACTCAAACTCGACGAAGTAGCGCACGCAGATTCAACACTGCTGCCACCCCTGGTTGTTCTTCATGAAGGTCTGCCGCACTCGTCTATACGAATATTCGGGGACGACAAGATTCTCCTCGTAGTTTCAGAGGTTCCTGTACCTGCAGACGTGATTTATCCAGTAATGGACGCTTTAATCGATTGGGGAAGAAGCAAAAACGTCAAAATGATGATTGCCTTAGGCGGAATTCCAATTCAAGACAGACAAGACGCAAAGGAATTGAAGGCTTTTGCTGCCGCATCAAGTCCTGAAGCAATGAAAATCGCGGAAGACAAGCAGATAGAGATTTTGACGGACGGATACTTGGTCGGCGCTCAAGCGATCATGCTGCAAAGAGCTGCAAACAGTGGAATACCAGCCTTATCGTTACTTGCTCAATGCTTTTATAATTATCCTGACCCGGAGGCGGCGGCTGAGGTTCTGAAAGGACTTGGAAGAATCACAGGGGTCAAGGTAAGTGTTGAAAAACTTGTGGAGAAAGGCGAGGAAATCAGACTCAGGGCAAGAGACGTGATGAAGAGAACGCAGGAAGAAATGTCGAA
>DATEYW010000119.1:0-4030 GCA_035256045.1 Bathyarchaeia archaeon
TAACCGCTAGAGAAATCGCTAAGAAAATCGGATCGCCAATAACAACGGTCTTCGCTAAAATAAAGCGGATGGAACAAATCGGAATAATAAAGGAGTACAAAGCAATCTTGGACCAGCGCAAGCTCGACTGTGGCACAACAGCTTTCATTTTGGCCTCAGTCTCTTACGGCTCTAGGAGCAACGAAAACGTGCCTACACAGCGAGACATAGCGAAGGAAATAGCGAAGTTTCCTGAAGTGCAAGAGGTTCACATAATCACCGGAGACTGGGACTTGTTGATCAAGCTCAAAGGCAAAGACGTCGATACTCTCGGAAGAATCGTCATAGATAGATTGAGACTTGTCAAAGGAATCGAAAAGACCCTGACATGCATGGTCTTCGAAACTACCAAGGAAACCACTGAAATTCCCATCGCCATCCGTAAGAAGCCAGCTTGTTAGAATCGTAGTTTTCACTCGGTTCTAAATCTACCTAGCTTCGATTCCCCGAACATCAGTGCCCCAGATAAATGTAGGATTTCTCCTGCAAGTAGAACTCACTGTATCCGCAGTTGTTGCAGATGTAGACATCGAAAAACAGTCGTGATGCTCCCATAGCTGCTCCTTCTAGCCGTCCTGCTTCCTGCCGGATATCCTCCCTTCCGCATTTTGGACACTTTGGCATAGATCCCATTCTGAGATCACTCACTTTCAATAGAACACATGAATATCCATGGTTTAAACAATTCCAGAAAGGCTAAGCAGATCTTCAAGTCTGGTCAGAAGGCGTTGGTTAATCAACGTGAATCAGAAACAGTCAGATACAACGGATTTGCACAGTGAACACTTGGCCGTGTCTATCGACGGATCAAAAGCTTTATGCAAATTGCAGAGCAGTCCTTTCGCCCTTATAGTTTTACAGATTCCGCAGTACATTAGGATCAAGTCTCGATGTGAAAGACTGCCCTGTGCGAGTGACCCGACAACATTGGATATCATGCGTCTGATTTCCTTGTCGTTTTCAAGATCGATCGCCTTACCTCGAATGTTTCTCTGGTAAAAACTTATGGCAGGTTGACTAACGCCTAGAAGGTTCGCGACCTCAATCTGTCGCAGGCCTTTGGTGGTCATGAGTTCCCGCGCGACCATAGCTCTGACAACTGGCAGGACGCATTTGACTGCAACTTCGCATGGGACGGACATTGACATTGCTTCCTATTGGACTAGTGTAGAAAGGCATAAATATACTTTATTACGATTGTAATATCTGTTTAAAGGTGAACACAATGAACTGGAGAAATACAGTTGAACTATCCAAGAACACGTATTGGGTAGGCGTTAGAGACTGGAATCGAAGACTCTTTGACGCGCTCATTCCTCTCCCCAGAGGCACAACCTACAACGCGTACCTTGTCGTAGGAACGCAGAAGAAAGCCCTAATTGACACCGTAAACCCAGGCTTTGAAAAAGAATGGACAGAAAAAATAGCAAAAATCGTAGACCCCGGCGAAATCGACTACGTAATAATGAATCATGCCGAGCCTGATCATGCAGGATCAATCCCGCACATAATGTCACTCAACACCAAAGCAAAGCTCGTGACCACAAACCGTGGAGCGAAGATGGCCCAAACCTTCTTCAAAGTCCCCGAAGAAAGAATAAAAGTGGTCACGGATGGAGAAACGCTAGACTTGGGAGGCAAGACCCTCAAGTTCATCGAAGCGCCGATGCTTCATTGGCCCGAAACAATGTTCACATACCTTGTCGAAGACGAAATACTATTTCCATGCGACTTCTTCGGAGCACACGTAGCAGAAGGAATCTACGACGATCAGGTGGAAGATCTGCTTGTTTTCGCTCAGAAATATTTCGGCGAAATAATGATGCCGTTCAGACCGAACGCCCAAAAAGGCATAGAGAAAATCAAAGACTTACCCATCAAACTGATAGCGCCTAGCCACGGTCCAATACACAGAAACCCACAGCACATCATGAACGCCTACAAAAAATGGGCAAACGGAGAAACCAAACAAAAAGCCGTCATAATCTACGTGACAATGTGGAACAGCACTGAAAAAATGATCAAACCAATCGAAGACACACTTATATCCGAAGGAATTGAAGTTGCAAAATATCTCCTGCCCGTCGCGGACATTGGCGACATAGCGAAAGACCTGGTTGATTCAAAAGCGATAATCCTGGGAACACCCACAGTCCTCGCAGGCGCCCACCCGCTTGGAATGTATGCGGCCTACTTGGCAAAAGCTCTTCGCCCACCAGCAAAGTTTGCTGTCGTACTGAGCAGCTACGGTTGGGGCGGTGGAGCAATAAAGCACGTTCAAGAGACGCTCGGACCAACGAAAATGGAGATAGTAGGAGCCTTGGAAATAAACGGACCTCCAACCGAAGCCGACACAGACAAAATAATTGAGTATGGGAAAACACTGGCAAAAAAGATCAAAGAGAACTAGAAAACGGAACATATTTAGCCTTTCCAGATGGGAATAGTTCAATAGTGAAGGAGAAACAAAAAGGGGAAGAAAAATGAAGGAAGTTGATCAAGCCAAGAAAAAACTACTGAAAGAAATAATCAAACAACTGCCTGGCGGAGCACACCCGGAAGAGGTCAAAGAGAAATTCAAAGACGTACTCAAAGACGTAACCACCGACGACATTATCAGGGTTGAACAAGAATTGGTCAAAGAAGGAATGCCAAGAGAAGAGCTGTCGAAACTGTGCGATGTCCACATGGCGATTTTTGCTGAACAGGTACAGGAAACCGAGTTGCATCTTCCTCAAGGACACCCGATAAGCATCCAGATTGAAGAACACAGAATCCTTCTAGAACGCGCTGAAAAACTGAAGGAGTTCATCGGCATGGTCGAAGAAGCCTGTGATTCGATCTACGTTGGAGACATCATGACCGAATTGCAGAACATGGCAAAGGAGTTCCAGGACTCTGAAAAACACTATTTGCGGGAGGAAAACGTCATTTTCCCCATCGCTGAAAAGCATGGGATAACGGAACCACCAGCGATAATGTGGATGGAACATGACAAGATCAGAGAAGTCAAACGGAATTTCGTCGGTCTGATGAAGAAATGGAAGGACATTAGGTTCGACGAGTTCAAGAAGAAATTGACCGAAGTTGCCCAACCGCTCTGCAGCCTGCTCCCATCACACTTCTACAAGGAAAACAACATTCTTTTCCCAGCAACCGTTCAAGCAGCTTCCGTTGAGGAATGGATACAGGCAAGAAAGGAGTTCGATGAGATTGGCTACTGCTGTTTTACACCTCCAGAAGCGACTGTGAAAATGCAGATGCAGGAAAAGCCCGAATCCAAAACAATAAGCAAAGAAAACCTGATGTTTGAGAACGGATCGCTATCGATGGAAGAGATCGAAGGGATTCTGGACGCACTACCTGTTGACATCTCTTTTGTGGACAAGAATGACAGCGTGAAATACTTCAATAAAGCTGAAAAAAGGATCTTTGTTCGCACAAAATCTGTCATCGGCAGAAAAGTGCAGATGTGCCATCCGCAGAAAAGCCTCAACGTAGTGAACAAAATAGTGCAAAGCTTCAAAACTGGAAAGAAGGACTCAGTCGAATTCTGGATAATGCTGGGAGATCGACTCGTTCAGATACGATACTTCGCGGTCAAAGACAAGAACGGCAAATATCTGGGAACGATGGAAGTAACTCAAGACTTGACCGACCTGAAGAAGATCGAGGGCGAGAAAAGACTGCTGGACTGGAAAGAATAGGTCTATCCCCCAGTTCGGGCGTTTCTCCAACCCATTTCTTTGACCATACTCGATTTCGACTTTTCGAACCAGCAACATGAAGGATTAATGGACACTAGAAGTGAGCTTCAGCATCCTTCCAACTCCAAAAACCCGAAATATGTCTCCAGAACTTCAAAGAAGACGACAAAATCTTCCGAAAGCAAAAATAGTTACTTAAACTGAAATCGACTTTTAAATAGGAAAGGTTCTTAGCAGATCATCGCCGATGTCTCCCGCAAATCGCGCGCGCTTATCCATGCTTG
>DATEYW010000120.1:0-4631 GCA_035256045.1 Bathyarchaeia archaeon
GTCTAGCCGACGAATTGAAGAAGGTAACAGCGGCCAGATTAGAAGGAGAACACCTAAGAAAGGCGTTGATGAAGGTGGTTAAGAGAAGACTCAACGAACTCAGCGCTGAAATCCAATCCGCGATCAGGTACTTCTGAATCAGAGACGCGCATTGTTTAATAACAAAAACCTTGAGAGTATGTTCAGGTAGTCACTTTCAAGGTGAAAACATGCAAGAACTCCCCCTTTCGGAAAAGATCCTCCAAACATTGCACAACCTGTGCGCAACGGCGCCTGACCTAGCCAGAAAGAGTGAAGAACTTTCTCAAGTCATGAGCATAGACGTTAATGAGTTAGAGAAAATTCTGGATAACTTTCAAGCTGAAGGATTTGCACTAAGCTTCACAGACAATGAAGGAAAGAAGCGGTACTATCTGACAGGAAGCGGAATAATAAAAGTGTGCGCACTCTTCACGTAGGGAACGGTCGATGCAAGTAGTTGTGTTTTCATGGGAATACCCGCCGAGAATCGTTGGAAAACTCGCGGATTACGTGAAAACCCTCGCGGTCCAACTCGCAAAAAATCAAACCCAACCTTTTGTCGTCACTTATCATGACTATCTCTCAGGAGAACATGACGAACTGAATGGAGTGAAGACATTCTGGGTGACGAATCCAGTTCACACGCACATAGGTGTGTTGACATGGGTCCTGACCCTCAACCAAGAGGTTGAAAGAGTCGCGGCGAACATCTATTACGACAGCAAGAAGCGGGTTGACCTCATAGACGTGCATGACTGGCATTTCATTCCTGCCGCAACCACCCTGAAAAGAGCCTTACAAATCCCGTTTGTGTACTCGGTCGAGAGCCTTGAAGACCATCGCTCGCACAATGCCAACACACCATACAACATGGCCATAAAAAGCATCGAATGGCTCGGAACGTACGAGGCCCAACAACTCATCGTGAAATCAACATGGATGCGCGATGAGGTTCAGAAATGCTACAAGACCCCCGGAGACAAACTGAACGTGGTTCTGCCTGAGACTAACGGATGGTTGAAAGAAACTCTCAAGATATACAGAAACGTAGCGGGGAAGGCGGCAGATCAATGAGCAGAAATCTGAGCGTAATGATGCTCACGTGGGAGTTTCCACCGAGAATCATCGGCGGTATCTCTCCTCATGTGCAGTACTTGTCAAAAAGCCTCGCCAGAAACGGCGTCAAAGTGTTCGTGGTAACATGTGATTTTCCAGGAGCACCGGGTCACGAAGTCGTCGATGGAGTAGAAATATTCCGTATCGACTCGTACAAGAATCCCTCACCCGACTTTGCCACATGGGTCTACCTTATGAACATGAATATGCAGAAGGAAGCCGCCAGCATTGCAAGAGGTTTGGGTGACAGCATCGACGTTTTCCACGCCCATGACTGGCTCGTGGCAACGGCTGGAATCGGCTTAAAGCATGTATTCAGAAAACCGCTTTTCGCAACGATGCACTCGACAGAAATCGGACGCAGAAACGGAATACACACAGACTATGAAAGAATGATCCATGAAACAGAAGCATGGCTAACCTATGAAGCATGGAAGGCGATATGCTGCAGTGATTACATGGTGTCACACGTTCGATGGGCCTTTGGGCTGCCACCAGACAAACAGATAATGATACCGAACGGTGTAAACACCGAACCCTACGAAGGTATCGACCGGCACAGTCTTGCCCAATTCAGAAGCAAATTCGCCTTACCTGAAGAAAGAATCGTGCTTTTCGTCGGCAGACTCGTGTATGAAAAGGGAGTCCATGTGCTGATAAACGCAGTTCAGAAAGTTTTGGACAAGGTGAACGCTAAATTCATTGTTGTTGGCAATGGATACATGAAAGAGCAGCTGTCAGGTCTCGTTAAGAGTTTAGGAATAGAACGCAAGGTCATGTTCACAGGGTTCGTTGATGATATAACACTAAGAAGATTGCAAGTCTGCGCGGACGTTTCAGTGGTTCCATCGCTTTTTGAACCGTTTGGAATAGTAGCGCTCGAAGCCATGGCTGCAAAGAGTCCTGTGGTTGTGTCAGACACGGGTGGACTTGGAGAAATAGTCAACCACGATGTCGACGGAGTCAAAGTCTACACAAACAATCCTGATTCGCTGGCATGGGGTATTGTCAGAGTGTTGTCCGATGAAGCCTACGCAGATCGTCTGAGAAACCACGCGTACAGGAAAATTCAAGAGAAATATGATTGGGACAAAATAGCTCAGCAGACAGAAGACTTCTACAAAACTGTGTTAAACGAATACTCGAAGAGTTTCTGGGCCCAAAGAAGCTGATCGAACACCATTACTACGGGTATGTTAGTTTGATAGCACCATGCTGACAAGCGTCAACACATTTCATGCAGTATATACATTCAGGATGACTGAATTTCTCCCAAGGGAGGTCCAGTATCGGCACGCGAGTGGGGCATACCAAAACGCAATTTCGGCAATTAGCTTTTTCGCATTTGAATGGCTCTCGGCGCAACCCGATGAAACTGAACTTGTTCATCAATGCCATTATGGCGCCGTGTGGACAAAGATATCTGCAGAAGCTTCGAGGTACGTAGACAGCGAAAACCAGAACCATTACCATGATGGCAAACTGCACCCAAAAAAGCGGAGTCAAATTGGAAAGCCCAGTCAAAATATCTGACCCCAGGTTACTCGTTAACTGAAAGCTCGAAACCGTTCGCGGTATGGCGGCGAACAAAGTCTCTGAAGGACTCAAAACGGTGAATGGAGCCCGCGCGAAAATGCCTAGAGCAGTCTCGTAACTCTTGCTCACGCCCGCCAGTTTCGAAGCTGAAAAGGTCACGCTTATGAAAAGGGTCAATGCGAGAACCAGATATTTGCCGTAAACCGCCGTTTCATGAGTTCTCGCTGACAATTCAGTCTGTTGTCTGCGGATGTACCCTACAAGATCTTGAACAAACCCAAATGGACAAATCCAACCGCAAAGCGCTTTTCCAATCAAGACACCCACTATGAGGAACGATGCCAACCCAATCCAAGGAAAAACAATGCTGACAAGGTTCCATCCACTAAGCATTAATTGTATGGCAGTGAAAGCGTCGCCCACAGTGTTCGTTTTTAGTCCCCATGTCCACAACACCGGAAACAAGACTGCCAAGACGCCTAGATTGAGTAGAACGCCACTGAACAACACAAACGAGAACACCTGTACGATCCTACGAGGAGTATTAAACTTCAGTAGCCTTTGCCGAATATTCCTGTCGCTCAACCGTTTCGCCTTCTCCATGTCTAATGAAGGCCCAAGTTATTTATTTTCCGATGAGTTAAGGCTTTCTGAAACGCAGATACAATAACAGACTCGCAAGACAATGGAACGCAGTTTGGAATCAGCGCTCAAGATATGAGTATAGAATGGAGGATTTGCCGAAAACTATGCCTCTCTTGACAAATGTTTCATTTCGGTTACAAAACTCACTGCACTTCGAGGCCTTTCAATCTGGAGTTTGCGCACTGAACCGTAACTTGCCCAAATGTCTTCCAAGATTTTCTTTTCTATCACAAACGCGCCTGATTTGAGAAAGTCTTCAAGCCCTTCTGCGAATAACTCCAGCTTGTCACTGAGCTCATTGCGCTTTATCGAGTATTTTCGTTCCAGATGCTTGTATATCAGAAGAGCGGCTTCCTTCCCGAATATCTGAGTGAGTACTCGGTCTATGACCTTTGAGATTTTGTCGTCTTTGGCCTCTACTTGTTGCGTAAGAGCTACCATTGTACTACCCGCATCCATATCTCGTCTGTTACGACTTAATAAGCGTTCTCGTACTCTTGTATTACACGTCTACAACAAAACTATGGTGAAAAGCCAGCAAATTGAAGTTTACAAGATTCAACTGTTGAACTCTTCGAAACTGATTCCTCCCTTTCTGGACGACATCAGCGGACACGTTATTCGGCACCTACTGCCACTTTCTGCAAGGCAGCAGACCAAAAAAATAACGAGAGCTAAAATGATGTTACGAAAGTAAACGCTGTTCGTCCTCACAAGCCTTTCGTCTGTTTGCGCAGAATCTTCCTGACATTTCCCACTCGAAACCCGAGATTCTGCAGCAGAGCAATCGAGGAAACGTTCTCTTCAGATGTTCCCAGCCTCACCGAGTCCAGTCCATGTTGAAACAAGAAATTCATCGCCCGAGCCGTCAAGGCCGACGCGACGTGCATGTTGCGAAACTCGGAAAGAGTTGATGCAGGACCTAGATAGCCTCTATTAAAATGCAGATACTTTCTTGAGTCCGTATCCGGCTTTGCAACCACAACCGACACGATTTTTTCCTCGGCCTCAGCGACCTGCACCCACTCCTCAGTGAACGGCGGATCCTCAGATTTCCAAGTCTCAAGGTCTCCGCGTTCAAGTCTTTTCCAGCCGAAGCCTTTGTTCACCGCCTCAATAAGCTGTTCTTCCTCATTCATTCTCAAACTTCTGAGTTCGATGTTTTCTTTGACCCATGGGACTGACAGCGACCCATCGAGTTTCGCGGACATGCGTTGAAAGCCTGGCCGTAGCAAGTAGCCCCGGTTTATCCAGTCAATGATTTTTGGGCTTCCCTCGTCAATCATCGTTGAAATGGTGTCAGCTTTGACAAC
>DATEYW010000121.1:0-2662 GCA_035256045.1 Bathyarchaeia archaeon
GGATTATCTGGTCGAGGAGTTTCAGAGACAAACAGGCGTCGACCTGCGCAACGACAAAATGGCGATATCGAGATTGAAAGAAGCGTCAGAAAAAGCGAAAATCGAACTCTCAACACTGATGACCACAGACTTAGACCTACCGTTCATTTCCACGAACACCACAGGGCCAAAACACCTACACTTCACGTTGTCCAGAGCAAAACTCGAATCATTAGCTCAGCCGATAGTCCAGAAAACCGAACGAACAATCGTCAGAGCATTGGAAGACGCAAAGCTGACGCCGAAAGACATCGACAAGATAATTCTTTTCGGCGGAATGACCCGAATGCCCTACGTCCAAAGATTCGTTGAACAAATCATGGGAAAACCAGCAGAAAGAGGCGTCGACCCAATGGAATGCGTTGCGATCGGCGCAGCCATTCAAGGAGCAGTTCTCACAGGAGAAGTCAAAGACCTGTTACTTCTGGATGTCACACCACTCTCACTTGGCGTCGAAACCCTTGGTCGGGTTTTCACAAGAATCATAGAGAAAAACACAACTATCCCCACTAGAAGAAGCCAGATATTTACAACAGCCGCAGACTTTCAGACAGCAGTGACGATTCATGTTCTCCAAGGTGAACGCCCGATGGCAAGCGATAACGTCTCACTCGGCATATTCAACCTGGAAGGCATCGCTCCTGCTCCAAGAGGCGTACCTCAGATTGAAGTCACGTTTGATATGGACGCCAACGGCATACTGAACGTAACCGCGAAAGACTTGGGCACCGGCAAAGAAGCGAAGATAACCATCACCGCTTCCACGAAACTCTCCAAGGAAGAGAAAGAACGGCTCGTAAAAGAAGCAGAACAATTCGCTGAACAAGACAAAAAGAAACGTGAAGAGGCCGAGGCTCGTAACAACGCTGACAATCTTGTATACACTGCAGAGAAAACCAAGAAAGATCTCGGTGAAAAAATCACGCAAGACCAGAAGAACAGCATAGACGCTTCAGTCTCAGCGCTGAAAGATGCGTTGGCAGGCACGGACTTCGAGAAAATCAAAGCCAAATCTGATCAACTCACGAAAGTACTTCAAGATGTCGGAACAGTCATCTACCAACAAGCAGCCGCAGAACAGGCAAAACAGAAGGCACAACAACAACCAACGGGAGAAGAAACACAGCAACCAACAGGCGACAAGGTCGTAGACTCAGAAGACTACAAAGTGAAATAGAAATTACCAGCAGGTCCTCACAGACCTGCACCACTACTTTGATGATGCGCAAATGAGTAACAAACGAGACTATTACGAAGTTCTGGGAGTTCAAAAGACCGCGTCGAAAGATGGAATCAAAGACGCTTACCGAAAACTGGCGCTGCAATATCACCCTGACAGAAACAAAGCGTCCGACGCTGAAGAGAAGTTCAAAGAAATATCCGAAGCTTACGCAGTTCTTTCGGATGATGAGAAAAGAGCCCAGTATGATCAACTTGGACACGCAGGTTTTGACCAACGCTACACGCAAGAGGACATTTTCAGAGGCGCGGATTTCGACTCGATCTTCAGAGATATGGGCGCTGGTTTTGGCCTGAGAGACGTATTCAGCTTCTTTTTCGGCGGCGGCAGAGACTTTGCAGAGAGACCGCAACGAGGCGGAGACTTGGCATACGACCTTGAAATCACACTTGAAGAAGCAGCCAACGGCGCTCAGAAAGAAATCGGCATCCAAAGAGCAGAACGATGTGACGTCTGCGGAGGAAATGGCGCAGCCCCCGGCACTTCGCCACGAACATGCACCAGATGCAACGGAGCAGGAAGAGTGCAGACCACAACAAGAAACGCCTTCGGCATGTTCGTACGGGTCATACCTTGCCCTACATGCAACGGAAGAGGAAGAATAATCGACAGACCTTGCCCAAAATGCAGGGGCAGCGGAGTCTCAGAAAAAGAAAGAAAGATCACCGTTAAAATCCCGCAGGGCATAGATGAAGGATACCAGCTTAGACTGAGCGGAGAAGGCGAAATATCTTCTGAAGCAAGAACTCCAGGAGATCTTTATGTTGTCATCCACATAACACCCCACAAATACTTCAGAAGAGACGAGGACGACCTTCTGTACGAACTGTCAATAGGCTTTCCTCAAGTAGCCCTAGGCGCAGAAGTCACTTTGCCAACGCTTGAAGGAGACAGTACTATAAAGATCCAGCCTGGAACACAGCCAGGACAGGTCTTGAGACTCAGAGGAAAAGGAATGCCGAGATTCAGAGGGTACGGCCGAGGAGATATGCTGGTTAGAGTGAACGTTGCAGTGCCTGAGAGACTCACGTCGCAACAGAAAGCTCTGCTTGAACAGTTGGCCAAGGAATTTGACCAGGATGTCAAGCCCAAGGGCCGCAGGATCAGACTATAAGGACATTTGTCTAGCTGTATTCTCATTCGGTTGTTGAATTAGCTCAATAGTTCTCAGCGTAGACCTCGTAGAAACTTCTTGGGTGTTTGCACACTGGACATTTATCGGGAACTTCAGCACCTTCAAAGACGTATCCACAGTTTCTGCACTTCCATTTCACCGGCGCATCCTTCTTGAACACTTTCCCTTGCTCAACGTTCGCCAGCAGTCTCAGATATCGTCGTTCATGGTAGACCTCCACCTTCGCAACCTGACGGAAAGTTCTAGCT
>DATEYW010000122.1:0-3719 GCA_035256045.1 Bathyarchaeia archaeon
ATGTTTCTGGCAACAACTGTTTTTAGGCTGCTGTTTTCTTTGACCTCAAGGGCCTCGTGGTTGGTTAGGATTTTCATTCTTTTTCCCATTTCTTCCGTGACGAGTTCAGCCACCTCAGGTTCTTCTTCAGGCAGCATCCGCGAACTTCGCTGGATTATTGTGGTGTTGGTTCCCAGACTTGAAAAAAAATGTCCGTATTCGGCCGCAACGTATCCTCCCCCGATGATTATCATGCTTTTCGGGAGGTTCTGCAGGTTCAAGACTGTGTCGCTTGTCAAATAGTCGATGTTTTCTAATCCTTTGAGTTCCGGTATCGCAGGTCGAGCCCCTGACACAATGAAGATTTTGTCAGCCTTTACCAGCTGATCGCCGGTCTTCAGTGTGTAGTCTGATGTGAACTCGGCTGTTTCTCTGAACCACTTCAATCTTTGGTCTGCTTCGACGGCTTCCGTTTGCCTTCCGACGTCTTCTGCCACGACTCTGTTCATACGATCCATTATTCCTCTAAAGTCTATCGAACTGATCGAACCGCTTATTCCTACGTTCTCAGCTTCTCGAATCGTTAGTGCAACGTCTGCAGGATGGATGAGAATTTTGGACGGTACACATCCGCGGTTCAAGCAGGTTCCGCCAAGAGGTCCAAACTCGGCCAGCGCTGTCTTCAAACCGGCACCGACGGCGCTGGCGGCAATTATCATTCCTGAGCCCGAACCAATCACAAGGACATCGAATTTCTCCATAAGATCATCTCAAAGCGTAGCGAATTCTGATTGTGATTTGATATCTGCTAGACTTTCTTAAAGCTTGTCTAGATACGGATCGAAGATTGCGGTCTGGTCTTTTCGAAAAAACCTTCAAGAAACCTTAATAACTTAGCTACCGTAAACCAAAAATGGTGATACGTTGCTTGAAAATGAGTTTCTTCAAAAAATTCTTGTTGCAGTCGATGGTTCGCAGTCATCTGCAGCGGCTCAGGAGTTGACAGTCTATATTGCTAAGAAGTTCAATTCACATGTCACAGTAATGCACGTCGTGTCTCATCAGCTTATGAACCCTGGTATTCAGGATTTGACTCTTGGTGGAGCAGACGTCGGTATTCCTTCTGCGGGTATTACTCGAGGAGATTACACGATACCGACACAGATGCCAAAGCAGCCTTCAACTTCCACACCTACGAAAATGATAAGCGAAATCACCAGTGTGTATCGTGAGATGGGAGAACAGATTGTCAGGAATGCTGTTGCCCTTTTCAAGGAAGAAGGTGTCTCTGTTGATGAAGAACTCATTGAAGACAATAATCCGGCTCAGTCCGTCACAAAGAAAGCCGAAATGGAAACCTACGACCTTATTGTTACGGGGCGAAGCTCAGCAGATGAAGAAAAGAAACCGCACTTAGGAAGTTTCGCTTCAAAGGTTGCTCGAAACGCAAAGGTTCCAGTTTTGGTCGGCGCAAGTGAAAGCATGCTTAGAAAAATGCTGGTAGCTCTTGATGGTTCTGAAGTTTCCAAAAGAGTCGCAGAGCACGCTGCGAAGATTGCGCTCAAATTGGGGACAGAAGTTACACTGCTTCATGTGCACGAACCCAGCCTTTTCAGGATGAAGCCTGAACTCTGCGAAGATCTTGCCAAGAAAGTTTTCTCTAGTGTGGCAGGTCAGTTTGAGGGCGTCAAACCCGAGCAACGATGTGAGACAGGTCATCCTGGCAAAGTCATCACTCATGTGGCTGAAGCTGAAAACTACGATATCATAGTCTTGGGCAGCCATGGCCACAATAGTGCCAAAAGACTGCTGCTGGGAAGTGTGACTGACCAAGTTCTCCACTACGCAAATCAAGCGGTCCTCATCGTGAAGTGACTGAAGACACTCCCGAAATTTCCCTTCATTTTCAAACAACCTGAGTCACGTAACTGAGCTCAGTTCAGACGATTCGCTGCTGCGATACGAAGCAAATGGCTGACCACCCTTTCTGACTGCGCAATTGGATTGGTTCTGTCACAGCCGCTCAGGGTCTGAGACAGGTCAACGCAAAGAAAAAGTGGGGTTTTGTCGTTTTCGACGGGTTTTCATGCTCTCTTCTTGAAATCTTCAAGTCTTTCGTTGGCTTTGTTCCAGTTGACTAGGCTCCAGAATGCTTCGACGTATTTGGCTCTGTCGTTCTTGTAGTCGATGTAGTAGGCGTGTTCAAAGACATCCAAGACCATTAAGATGTGGAAGCCTGGATAGACGTTGGTGTTGTGTTTCTCTATTTGCATTATCATTGGTCTCTTCGTCTGCTTACAGATGGTCAGTGCAGCCCATCCTGAGCCTTCGACAGAAGAAGCTGCCTGTGAGAATTCCTTCTTGAACCTTTCAAAACTTCCGAATTCTTTGTCTACAGCTGTGGCTAGGGCACCGTCAGGTTTTCCACCTGCTTTCTTTGGTTGTGCTAGGTTGTTCCAGAACAGTGAGTGGAGAAGGTTGCCTCCGATGTTGAACGAGAGTTCTTTCAAAATGGCTTTGACGTCTAGATCTGTGCCCTCTTTTCGGGCCTTATCGAATTTCTGAAGTATCGCGTTTGCGCCGTTTACGTATGCCTGATGATGCTTGTCATGATGTACGGTCAGCTGTTCTTTGGACATGTATGGCTGTAGATCACCGTAGTCGTAGGGTAGCTTCGGAAGGACATACAGCTGGGTTTGCTCCATCATTTTTTCTCTCCTGCGACTAATACTCTTGTTTCAAAAAGCTTTAAGCCTTTGTGACACCAGATTGTGGTCTCAAACCATTTTCTCTTGTAAGCCTCTCTTTTGACACACTTGCGGTCGTCTTTTGATGACGAACGTTCCTATATTTCGTCATTTTGCGAAACCTTTTTTTAGTATTCATCTTCCGCTCTAGTAGTTGAGGAAAAAACATGAAATCCAAACCTGACAGGACACTGGATTGTATCGGATTGTACTGTCCTGAACCTGTTTTCAAGGCCAGACTAGAACTGGACGAAATGAAAGTTGGAGAAACGCTTGAAGTCTTGGCAGACGACCCTGCAGCAGAGTCAGACATTACGAGCTTAGTCAAGAACTTGGGACAAGAACTCGCCAGCATTGTCAAGAAAGGAGATCAAGTTCAAATAATCATCAAGAAAATAAAGTAAAAGGAGGAAGAAGAAATGAGTGCAAAGAAAAAAATACTGTATGTTCAGACGAGCGGAGTAGATAATCCTGAACGTGCCTACGCGCCATTCATACTGGCATCGACGGCCGCAGCCATGAATATTGAAGCCACCGTATACTTTGTCATAAAAGGCGTCACTCTCGTGAAGAAAGGCGAAGCAGAGAAGATCAAGCTCGGTACGTTTCCCTCGCTCAGAGAAGTGATGGATCAGGCTATAAAAGCCGGCGTCAGACTTGCTGTTTGCGAACAGAGCTGCGGACTGCTTGGAATACCGCGCGGAGCCTTCGTGAAGGATGCCAACGTCGTCGGAGCAGCCACACTCAATGATTTGGCGTTTGAAGCAGATGCCGTTCTGTGCTTCTAAGTGACGGGCGCATGTCGACGCCTCGAAAGATCTACTTGGACCATGCGGCGGGCAAACCCGTCGACCATCGAGCCCTAGAAGCCATGCTGCCCCATGTGAAATCATCATACGGCAATCCGTCATCATTGCACACCTTCGGACAAGAAGCTAGGCGGGCATTGGACGAAGCCAGAGTCAGAGTTGCAGAGCTTATTCATTCTGAAAA
>DATEYW010000123.1:0-9910 GCA_035256045.1 Bathyarchaeia archaeon
GAATTTCAGAGTATATGGATCCTTGTTTCCGCAATGAACACAGACAAACCGATCAGAGAGATATTCAGTCCCGCAAAATGCGCAGAGCAGGTGGCGCCTGCGGTCTCTGACTCTTGCCACAATAGGTGTTCTACCACACACCGGGCAGCTGGTTTGCCACCAATTATCGGAAAAGGAAGAGTCGATTTTGCGGGCGATCTCTTCGAGGTAAGGCTGAACCAGTACACTGACCGCGTACAGGAACATAGCAGGTTTTATTCCGAACCCTTCAGCATATCGTTTTACCGCATATTCATCTTCCCTGAGTATCGCCTCGATAGACTTGGACAAATCTATCTTTCCATTCTTCGTCAGATCCAAGAACTTCTTGAATCCTTCGCCTTCGATGTTCCTTTCAACAAAGATTCTTGCAACCCTCTCTGACAGTGGAAGGAGGATGTCTTGGTCAAACATTGATGGATCAATGAAATGAACAATTGGCTTCTTAGTCCTGAGAGAGCTCTGTTGCAGACTGACTATATCTGGCGGATTTCCACAGTTCCTCCTTGCCCCTTTGGTAGGAGTGTTGTCGATCTCTAGCTGAAGCCTCAGTATCTCAATGTGAAACTCTAGGGCATTTCTAAGTTCTTTGCGTTGCGAAATCAAGTCAGACACGATCTTGAGTCGTTCTTGAATAAGCAGGTTCCCCAAGCTACTACCTCGAGTACTTGTCAGGCGATCGATCTAGTTCACAGTGGAACTCGTGAATATAGGCTTATCTGTACTTGCGCGCGCTGGCGTTGCTCTTCCCGCCAATGCTTCAAACACTGCTACCGCGCAGAAAAAGAAATATTTATATTCAAACTGAGGGAGATATTCCTAATTCTTAACGTATCACAAGGAGAAGGGAAGTTGGATAGACGAGACTTCTTAAAGTTAGCCGGAGCGGCATCCTTAGGATCATTAGTCCTCGGCGATTTGCTTAAATTCGCCAAAGCACAGCCAAGCGTTTCTCAAGTATCCAATCAGAAGTGGGAGAATTACAAAGTGGGGGAGAGAACCCCTAGCATCTGCCCGTATTGCTCCGGCGGATGCGGTTTGATGGTGACAACATCTGGAGGGCAACTCATAGAGATTGAAGGAGACCCGATCCATCCCATAAATGGAGGAGCCTTGTGTAGCAAGGCGGCCGCGGTCTATCAGCTTGTTACAAGCGACAGACGCGTTCATTACCCGATGAAAAGAACAAACCCGATCAAGGGTAAGGATCAGGACCCAGGCTGGGTTAGAATAACCTGGGATGAGGCTTATGACATGATCGCCAACAAGGTCAAAGAGGCTTTGTCAAGTTTTCCCTACAAGCAGGGCAATGATTATTACTACAAGGGCAAAGACAACCCAGTTGCTTGGTTGGGTTCATCGTACTGGAATAACGAAGAATGCTATCTTGGTAAGAAACTAATCTCTCTACTTGGTTCGACAAATGTTGAACATCAAGCCAGAAAGTGTCATGCTTCGACTGTAGTGGGTCTAGCTAACACGTTCGGTTTCGGAGCTATGACAAATCACATAGTTGACGCCAAGAACGCTAAGTGCTTCCTCATCGTGAGCAACCCTGCAGAGTCCCACAGTATGGAGTTCAAATGGGTTCAGAAAGCAATCGAAAACGGTGCCAAGGTCATTGTTTTAGATCCAAGATATAACAGATCTGCAGCGAAGGCGCACATCTACGCTCGATACAGGTCAGGAGCAGAAGCGGCCATATTTATGGGCCTGATCCGGTACGTGCTCTACGAGAAGCCGGACAGAGTGGACTGGAACTTCTTGGAGAAGAGAACAAGCGCTCCATACGATATGACAGATTTCAAGACACCCTTGTCCGATTGGAAGACAAATCCCAATTCAATATTCAGCAAGCTTAAATCAATTGCTGCCCCGTACGCTCCTGAAGAGGTTGAAAGAATCTCAGGCATGCCTGCCGCGAAACTCATAGAAGTTGCAGACACGTTTTCCTCCATAAAGCCGGGCAACATTTACTACGCAATGGGAACCACGCAGCATACTAACGCTGTTCAAGCGATTAGGGCGCACGCAATATTGCAGTTGATACTTGGAAACATCGGCGTTCCAGGAGGCGGAGTCAACGCCTTGCGTGGCATCAGCAACGTTCAAGGCTCAACTGACCAAAACCTGCTGTCGCACGTGATTGCTGGATATAGAGCACCTCCAAGAGATGTTGGCGAGATAAGACGGTACCAGAAATGGAAGAATGGAGGAGGCCCTGGAACCTCTGGATCGTTGGATACGGATTCACAGAAACGAGGAGGAACTACCAGCGCAAGCAGGTTTGCTTATCCTTGGAGTAACATCGGGGAGGCAGAAGCCCAAGGAAAAGCAATCGAGTTCAGGTATGATGATAGACACTTCCCAACATGGAATGCTTTGGAGTACCACTGGGGAATTTATGTTGGAACGTGGCCGGGAATAGACCCTGACAATGAACCAGTCATATGCGATTTGCCTGTAGGGCTTGGAAATCCGATAGTTCAGTTGTTCAGGACTATCAAGGATGGCAAGGTTAAGGTTTTGATCTGCAACGGCGAAAACCCGGCTGTTTCAATGCCAAACGCCGATCTGATAAGAGAAGCGCTATCAAAGGAACACCTTTTCACAGTTGTGAACGAAATCTTTGAGACGGAAACAGCGATATATGCAGACATATTACTGCCGGGAACAACTCAAGTTGAGAGAGACGGAAGCATCACAAACACTGGAAGATGGATTCAATGGCGGTGGAAGGCCCTAGACCCTCCAGGTGAATGCAAGCCAGAATTGACTTATGTAACCGAGTTATTCCAAAAGATAAGAGCGATTCTGAAAAGTGCTGGCATTAAGCTTCCATCTGAAAAATACGAAGATGACAATGGAGTCGACATCAAGAGAACCATAGGCACAGCTGATGTGCAAAACAATCCAGAGCTGTGCTGGCCTTCTAGATTCGGAACAAGCGCTGAAGCCGTGTACAAAGAAATGGGCGCTAAAAGCATCATAGTGGGCGGAGTTGAACTACCGCAAAGCGCGACAAATGTTCTTTATAGAAATTCCTATGATCCTGCCTTAAGACCAGAATTAGATGGAATTCTTCCAAAAAGGCGCGATCCTACTCCAGTTGATCCAGAGGACGCCAAGTATGGCTACTACAAAAACTGGGCGTTCAGCTGGATGCTCAACCAGAGAGTATTGTACAACGCTAATGAAAGCAATCCTGGCGTCAGGACGTTCTTCGTATGGTTTGCCACTTCTCCAAACTCGTGGTTGGGCGGCACGCTGGACAAAGCAGCTATTTGGTCAAAACCACTGCATGATCCAAACAAGCCTGCCAAGAACCCACTAAGCCAAGGAATGCCCCTGCACAATGAACCACTGGAGAGTCCAGACCCAGCGCTTGCGGCAGAGTACCCCACAATGTGGGATGACAGATTCTCTGTGATGATCGGCAACCCGACCGACTATCCTTACATCCTAACGACGTTCCGACTTGCTGAGCATATGCAGGCTGGAGCCATGACTAGAAACCTGCCTTGGCTTGTTGAGACCCACCCAGCCATGTTCGTCGAAATGAGCCCCGAACTCGGACAGGAAATAGGCGTGAAAAGCGGCGATGATGTCTTGGTGAAGACCGCGAGAAAAACTGAAGGCATCAAAGTGAAGGCCCTAATCACAGATCGAATTAAGCCCATGAATATCAACGGAAAACTGGTGCACGAAGTTGCCATGCCATGGCATTGGGGCTTCAAAGGCTTGAGCACGGGACCGAGCGCAAACGAGATTACCATAGACGCGGTTGACGTAAGCGCAAACATTCCAGAATACAAAGTATGCCAGTGCAAAGTTGAGAAAGCCTAGTCAGCATGAATCATGTTCCTGAACTGAACAAGACCGGAGAACATCGTCTGTGGAAACTGACACCTCAGCAAGTAGTCCTGAAGCAACTGCAAGGATTTCAGGGCGAGTACGTTCCAAAGATGGAGCGATGCTACAAGGTGCTGAAGTCACATGCAACCAGATAAGAACGAGAACGCTTGCTGACGGCTCTTACATTCTCAAGGACTTACGTCCAGCAGAATACAAGGTGACAATTAGTCTTCAGGGCTTCAAGCCGACAAGCAGATCGATCATCATTCGAGGAGGAGAGGACGTAGTCCAAGATTTTCTACTCACAGGAGCCACGGGAACAGCAAGGATATACGGTCAAGTCCTCGACGCAGAATCGAAAAAGATTGCAAATCAAATGGGCACAGTAATACTAATCTTGCCAACAACCAACAGGTATCGAAATGTTGACGAGGATGGTTACTACGAGTTTGACAATCTGCCCGCAGGAAGATATGCAGTCTCTACTTCAATATCTGGTTACGAAGACGAAAGTGCTGTGCAACCAATTGCTGAAGGCGAAACCAAAAAGATTGACTTCTTCTGCAGGCCAAGAAGAACAGAGGAACCTCCATGGGGATAAATACTAATGTGTAGCACGTCTATAGTTAGTTTTATATTTTTGCACGACTCTAAACTAGCACTTCAAGAAAGGGTAAGGGGAACGGTATGGAGTATGCTGTACTAGTCGATCCAGCGAAATGCATTGGTTGTAGGGCCTGCCAAGTGGCCTGCAAGCGGTGGAACGATCTTCCTGGTGAAGTAACAACATTCAGTCCTGAATGGACAAATCCGCTGAAACTTTCCTTCAACACGTTTACTCATATCAAATTCAAATTTGAACATAACAACGAAACAGATGAGATGAAATGGCGCTTCTTCAACTGGAGATGTATGCATTGCAAAGATCCTGCATGCGCACCAGCATGCCCAGTCAACGCAATAACCAAGTATGAAGAAGGCCCAGTAGTAGTTCACACTGACAGGTGCATTGGATGCAAATTCTGCGTAAGTGCATGTCCATTTGGGATTCCTCAATTCGATGCAGACACAGGAAAAGTCAGCAAGTGCCACATGTGCTACAATAGAGTCCCAAACAAAGAACCTGCATGCGTCCAAAGCTGCCCTACGGATGCTCTGATATTCGGTCCACGAGAGGATATTATACTGAAAGCAAAAAAGCGAGCTCAAGAGCTGAATGGGCACATCTATGGAGATGTTGAATTCAAACCGCTAGGTGGAACATCTTTCATTTACGTATTAGACTCTGATCCCTCTGTCTTCGGACTTCCCAACGTGGGTGAGAGCGTCCCCGCAACTGTGTCTGCATTGAAATACTCAAAATTTCTGCTTGTCCCCGCAGCCGTTGGAGGCCTGCTCTACCTAGTTGCATGGCGCAAGAGAAGAATGGAGGAAAAGGAGGAATAAGCCCTGACAACGGCTCAAGTCAAAGAAAAGAAGTACCCGCCAGAAGTGAACTATTCCACAGTCTTGAAAGGACTAGTACGCGTATCATGGCTGGACGCAGCCTTTCACACTTTGATGGCTGTACTCCTCGTGACAGGTCTCATTGTTGACCTGCTTGGGCCTTGGCTGGGCGGATGGCTTCATCCGATTCGTTCAATTGCACACGGATACATAGGCGCTGTTTTCGTGTTGATTTTTGCCGTGTACATAGGCAGCGTGTTGGGCTCCAAGAAGATGAGGATGGTCCTGACGGTCACGAACTACGTGGACTTCTTGTTCTATGTTGTTCTGATCATAACAGGCATTACGGTAGCTTCAGCAAATAGGCCATGGATTGACTGGTTCCCAGGACTTGTTAATGTGCTTTCTCCAATGATATGGATTGCTCCGACCATACATGTGGTGGTAACTTACGTGTGGATACTGTTCTCCACGATATTTCCGGGCGGCCTGTTACACGGCCTTGCAAGTGTCTACATCATTTCACACCTGAAGAAAAGGTTCAAGACTGAGACGAAGCGAAAGACGTGAAAAAATGAAGAACGAATTCCTAGATAACTTTGGAAGATCAGAAACCCTATGGATGTATGCATGTTCAAGATGCGGAGAATGCGTAGACGTCTGTCCCGTCTACAACGAAACGTCAGACAAGTACACTGCACCTGGGTTCAAAATCAAGAAAATGCGAGGAATTGTAACCAACAAGATTGCGCCGTTCACAGGAAAACCTAAAGAAGAAACGGTCAAGAGAATCGCGAAAGGACTTTTCGAATGCACCCTATGCGGCCGTTGCTGGTCGGTGTGCCCCTACAACTATGACCTTGTAAACCTCTGGGAAAAGGCTAGAGAAAGTGCCTTCGAAGCTGGACTGGGTCTTCAGCCGCACGCGTTAATGGTTGACGCCCTAAAGACGGAGAAGAACATATTCAAAAGACCCCACATAAGAAGAACAGAATGGACGAAAGGCCTTGACATTCCCATCAAAGAGAAAGCTGACACCATTTACTTCGTTGGTTGCCTGCTTTCCTACAGGGGACCCATAAAGCCTGCAGCCAAGGCAACTGCCGTCATCTTGAACGCAGCAAAGGAAGACTGGACAATACTGAAAGATGAAGTGTGTTGTGGAGCACCACTTAGGTTCGCCGGTGCCAACAGACATTTGGACGAACTCATGGAAAGCAACATAAGAGCAATTGAAGCTACCGGTGCGAGGAGAATGGTCTTCAGCTGTCCAGGTTGCTATCGCATGTTCTGGCAGGTATACTCGAAGGCGCTGGGACGGAAGGTTCAGATGGTTCATGTGACTGAACTTGTGGACAGCTATATCAAAACAGGGCGGATTCAACTTAAAGGAAAATCTTCTGAGAAGATAACTTATCACGATCCGTGCGAACTGGCTCGGCTCTCGGGAGTAATAGAACAGCCTAGACGGGTGTTTGCCAACTTGACCACGCAATTTGTGGAGCTTCCCGAGAACAAGTTCAACGTGAGATGCTGCGGCGGAGGCGGACTCTACAAAGCTGTGGACACGGACAAATCCCTCGAGATAGGGAGAAAGCGGGTAGAGGACGCAGAAAAGATTGGAGCAACAACCCTCACGGCCGCGTGTCCCTCATGCTACGAAACTCTCAGTCAAGCTGCTCATTTTAAGAAGTCGAATGTCAAAGTCATAGATTTTGCCGAGGCGGTTGCACAACAGATCGAATGATGTAATGGGGATTCTAAGCTGTTTTGGAAAGCCTAAGAGCATTTGCGAGGTTAGTGAGGCCTAGGCATACAGGTCAGATTGTCGGGATAGTTGGAATTCTAAGCATCGTGGAGCGCGGCTTTTCAATTCATTCTGCATTTGCTGTCATATCATCTCTCTTTGCATCGTTCGCGGTTTTTGTCCTCGATGACGCTCATGACTATCAGGGCGATCTAACGGCACATCCTGAAAGACCAATTCCTAAGGGGGTAATCACAGTCCGCCAAGCATATCTGGCTGGCGTCGTCCTCCTGTCTGTAGGAATTCTAGCTGCATCGACTTTGCTTTTGTACCAGTTCACTATTTTCCTCACCTTGATGATCGTCGCAATCGCGATTGTTTTCTTCAACATTCCATCCCTATTAAGAGCCTTCATCATCGCCTTTCTAATCTGGGGATTATTTCCGTTCAGCTCTTTCCCTACCGTAAAAATAATGATTTTCGGATTGATAGTGGCGCTTCCTCATATTGGCGGTTCCATTGCCAAGGATTTTCTTCACTCATCAGGAGACACAGCACAAGGTTTGAAACCTCCTCCACATCGATCAAAATACATTGCAAGCTCCGCATTCTTTCTAAGCGGAGCGATCATCTGGCTGCCAATAATATCGAGTTTTTTTACATGGTTTTATTTGCCTCCAATTGTCTTAACTTGCGTGACCTGCATTGTGCTTGGTGTGAGTGCCCTCAAAGAAGAGTATCGAAGAGTGTACGCCTACGGACGCATCGGAATGGTCTCGTCTTTAATAGTATTTCTCGTGGGAGAAATATAACATCAGGTTTAAATAGGAAAGTCGCGAGTCTTTGATGAGGGTTTCCATGATCGGATGGCAGGAAGTGATTCTTATTCTTGCAATACTCCTGATTGTCTTTGGCCCAACCGAATTGCCAAAAATAGCAAGAGAACTTGGAAAAGCATGGTACGAATTCAACAAAGCAAGCTCTGGCGTGATCCAAAGCATCAGTTCACCGCAGACTACTGAGAAAAAGGAGGAAGACCACCTCATCTTAGAAGCTGCAAGAAAACTTGACCTGAATACTGAAGGAAAAACGGACGAACAATTGAGAAAAGAAATCTTTACGGAAATATTAAATAAGAAGGAAAATCCTAGGTAGCGGGAGGAGGCAGCACATGTTTGGATTGGGTTGGCCTGAACTGATTCTCATCTTAGCGATCGTTTTGCTCATCTTCGGCGGTTCACGATTGAAAGACTTGGCCAAGGGCGTTGGAGATGCTGTAAGAGAATTCAAGAAAGCATCCTCTGCGACACCTTCAAAAGAGAAAGAAGAAGAGCCGATTATTGAAGCTGCAAAGAAAGATGGGAATAAGAGCCAAGGATAAGGACATAAAGCAAATACTTAGTGAAATGCCGGGCCAAGAGCAGCGGAATTGAAACAGTGATGACAGCTTCTCCCTGAAGCTTGGCTTTCGATTTCTGGGTGATTATGTGGCAGAAAAGAAAAACGTAGGGCAAAGTTTTTGGGGCCATCTGACGGAACTACTGAAGCGCGTGCGGACAATACTATATTCATTAATAATCTGTACTATTGTGGCAATGGTAGCTCCTGTCAGTCTTGATTTCCTCAATTTCTCAACTTCAAACCCATTCTATCCCACAATCACAACTCTTGTGATCAGAAATTTTCAAGACAAGTTTCTTCCAGCCGGAGCAGAACTCTTGCCAATGAATCCTGTCGCTCCCCTCGAAATTTACATGCTTATCGCGATCATTATCGGATTAGTGCTAAGCTTCCCCATGATAGCCTACGAACTCTACAAATTCCTGAATCCAGCGTTGCATACACACGAAAAAAGAACAGCCCTGCAGTTCGTGGGATCCTTTGTGGGTTTGTTCATTTTTGGACTTGCTTTGGGATACCTATTCATAGTTCCTACAACAATGAGAACGCTCTTTGCATTTTCAAGCATGCTAGGTCTTCCTGCGAGATATGATTTTGCAGAATTTTTCTCATTAATCGGATTCAGCCTGTTTCTGTGCGGGCTGATATTCACGTTTCCGTTGTACATTGTACTGCTTGTCAAGGTAGGCCTTCTGGAAACTAAGCAAGTAACAAAGAGGAGGAAATACTTGTACGGAGGCATCCTTATCCTCATTGCGATCTTGGACCCTGAACCGGGGTTAGTGACTGAAGCTTTGGTGTTCGTACCCATTGTCATATTGACAGAAGTGAGTCTCATAATAGCAAAACGGATCGAAAAAACTCGCGCTAGGGCGACTGAACAATCAGTCTAGATTGACTTTTCAAGGCACTCGTCTTGGACTAGAAAAAAATGTCTCTTACGGTGTGACTGCTAGAGCGCAAGACTAGGTAGCGCACGCTCGAATATCAGCCGCCTGCTGAACAACCTGATGAGAGGTATCCTTTTATGCCGACTGAGGGAAGAATACTGTACCATTTCCACACCGGGACAATGACACGAAAGTCACCGACGCTTGTGGCTCAAGCACCTGAAGGCTATGTCGAAGTTAACCCAGACGACGCGAGGGAGCTCGGACTGAGCGATGGCTGAAATGTCAGAGTCAAAAGTCGGAGAGGAGAAATCCTTATCAAAGCAAATGTGACAGACAAAGTCAAAACAGGCGTAGTCTCACACCGTTTCACTTCGTCGAAACAGCCGCCAATAAGCTTACGGTTGCAGCGCTGGTGACCGCGCGCTAAGCCGGCCACAATACATTGTACTAGAGCGGAAGCCGTCCAAAAGCGCGCGCGGCATCTTGTTCATGAATGTTGCGTTGAGACAGATTCCTGGTCGGATTACGC